>JAHDBB010000113.1 GCA_020630635.1 Chitinophagales bacterium | reverse complement strand
AATTAGTTTTAAAAAATAGTTAAAAATTGGTAAGTATTAAAAAATAGCTGGTAATAGATGGGTTTTGGGGTTCTTTAGAGAACGTAGCTGAATAGATCCGATAGGAACGGTATAAATGCTATAGCCAA
The DNA here is from genome assembly GCA_020630635.1 of Chitinophagales bacterium. GTDB lineage: Bacteria > Bacteroidota > Bacteroidia > Chitinophagales > UBA2359 > JAHDBB01. The sequence continues at coordinate 13,385 of JAHDBB010000113.1, read as the reverse complement.
GTAACCATGATAAGTTTTGAAAATCTGTCAGGGTTAGGCTGCATTTATAAGAGCAGATAGCAGGACTTTCCAACACGACGAAGTACTAAATCCTTCGCTCCTAAAAATATTTTACAATAATGACATACTAAATATCAGGATTTCTAAGAAAAAATTCAAAAGGGTACGCAAACTTGATTGTTTTCTTTTACAAGCCCTTTTTTCATTGGATTCTTGGTAAGGAAACTTAGTTTTATATAAAACGAAATTTTGTACGCCAAAGTCCCATGTTAAGGAGCTTCTGACTAAATATGTGTACCCTTTTGAAAGAAAAAATATTTTCTCACCTAATTTTACATCATAAGTATTAGCAATAATCCCTTTTCTGACAAAACGACTGAATCACAACAAAATAAACATATATATTTATGCAAAAACAAGAATTTTCATAAGTATTTCACTTCTTTTCCTTTTTTATTATAGCTTAGTAATGTTTTAAATTTGAGAGATAAAATTTATTAATTCATCCTTTAAATTTATTTCTTATGAAATGCAGATTTCCCTTTTTACTAGCATTGATAGGCTTATTCTTTGTGGCTTGTCAAGACAAAGAGATACCTATGATCAATGTACCTGAACCCGTATCTGATGTTGGAGAGAGTGGAGAAAGTTTTAAATCATCTCCACAACATCTAGCAATGGGTCTTGGTTGTGGCTATGTCAGCAGTCCATCATCACAAAATTGTAGCGATCGAATTTCCAAACACTCAATGAACTATTGTATAAATAATGATAATCCTTTTTATATCAATACAGGAATGTTTGTAAATACAGGTACTGCTTATGAAACGATGTTGGAATTTGAGGAAAATCCTAATTTTACAGGAAATTTAGGTTCTCTTCAATGTATCAATTGGAATATTTCTATAGAATATTTAAATTCAACTTATAACCACTTGATGAATTCCGATAATATAAGGATTGGTTTCCCTTATGATTGTTCCATAGATTGTGTAGATGTTGTTGTTGATGCAATCTATAAAAACAATAATAAATCTGTTAATTTTAGTATAAGTCTACCATATTTATCTACCTTTCCACAAACAAGTACCTTGTGTGAAGTACAACCACCAGGTCTAGACCTTCTTTGTACTTGTACTAATATTTGTGGTCGTACTTACACCCTAGTTATTCCTTGAGATTAAAGCTGTTCCTCAGCTTTTTTCATTAACCAAGCCTTATGAACAACATTGCTACAGGACTTAATATTGTCTTGTAGTAATGTTATTTTTTTATGATCTTTTAGCCCTCTATTTTTATTTAAATTTCTAATAAATTTAATAAAATTTTTGAAAGATTTTTTATAATCTGTAGAAAGTTCTTCATTCGTATTTAGGAATTGATAAAATGCATCAAGTCGAGAATCAAACAAGTTACTTTGCATTTCAAAATAAGTCATTAACACCAACGCTTTTACCTGTAATTTATAAAAAATAGTTGGTAACTTTATATTTAATAATAGCTCTTCAACATCCTCATATTCTTCTTTTTCAAAATGATAACGAGCATTTCCCAAAGCAATTCCTGCCTCCTCCTCATTTTTTCCTAGATATTCTCCTTTTTCAGCAATAAATTTCTCAATCCAATCCAACTCACCTGCTGCACAAGCAATATTAATAATATTGTGAAAAACATCACTTGAGATGGTATTATTCTGTATAACCATTCCTTGTTCAACTGAAAATTTATTTATTTCAAAAAGATTTTTCAAGCTATTTGTTTTTCCTTTTTGATAGTTTTTATAACAGATTTGTGTTAGAAAACTGACCAAACCAGTAATTTCGTGGTTATTAAAAAATGGATAAACTTCTAAAAACATTTTATGAAGTATTTCATAATCTTGTCCATCTTCTTCTCTTACCATCTTTACAATTTCTTGCAATAATTTTATTTGAGGATCTTCTATTTCGCTATCTTCTAATTGTAAAATATCTTTTGACAAAATATCTGCCTCTTGTTTCTTTTTATCTTTGGTATGTCGCTTGTTAAAATATAAAATAAGTAACCAGTATAATCTATTGATGGTTGTATATTTTTCAAATAAATCCAAGATAGCTTTAGGTTCTGTAGAAAACTTATTTTGTTTTAAAAACCCTGGATGGGTAAAAACCATTATTTTTAGTTGATAAATATTGAGTAAATTCTCAATTCCTTGTTTTTCTTTTATGCTCCATTCTTTTTCTAGTCTTGCTGCTTCTTTAAAGAAATTATTGATTAAATCATTCTTGTCTTTTAGCCAATTTAAATATAAAAATCCTCTTGCAACTTCTTCTGTTTTTTCTTCTTTTTGCATTTGTAGATAACATAAAAACTCTTCAAGAATGGGTCTTAATAGAGTAATTAGATTACTAACATCTTTAATTGTCAGAACTCCTATTTTTTGAACAATAGTCGTTTTTTCTATTTGATTATCTGGAAAATCTGGATAACATTTTTTTAAATACTTTACAAATTTGAGCATTTTTTTGCTCTTAGGCTTCTTAAACTTTACAAAACCTTCTAATTGTATCATTTCGTTCTTACTTAATTCCTTCAAAAAAGGGATAATGGTTGTATTATTTTTCATTTTTTTCTTTTATATTCAAAATACACCTGCAAAGATACAAAAGTATTTACATGCATCTAAAAAACCCATAAACAATTAAAAATCAAATAATTACATACAATATCAAGTAATAAAAACAAAAAACTTTATAAGTATTTAGCTATAAAATCTTTTATGAAAAGAAAAAATAATGAGTGAATTTTGGAGAAAGAAAAACAACAATATTAGTCTGGGAAGTTTCTATAATAAGGATGAATCTTTATGGCTTCTCAGGCTTTTGAAAAAATATTTTTTATATAAAAAGGTGGACGCTGAAAAGCCTAATAATAGAGTAAGCAATTAATTTTAAAGTTATAAACTTATGAAAAATTTTAAAATCTTTTTGGGAATATTCTTGATGTTCCTGCTTGTTTTAAGTTCTTGTGGAAAAGAACAAATTCAGCCATCTGTAACCAATCTACAAGATAAAGAATATGAAAATACTATCAATAAGACAGATCATGCTTTTACAAGTGATTCAGCTCCTGTTTATTGTGATTTTGATGTATTGCAAGCTAATTTTGATTTTCAGAACGAATGTATTTGTCAGAATATAGTATTATATGGTGATGCAAATAATGATGGAAATATAAGTCCTGTTGATCTTATAGAATGGCTTAAATTACTCTATAGGCTTGACACCAATAATAATTTGGAACTTAACGGACTGGATAATTTTCCATTAGGAACTGATTTGAATAAAATATACTTTGCTGGAACAATTACTGATCCTGCAAATCCAAGTCTTAGCTGTGAAGATATTTATTGTATTCAACAATACATACTTAATCACTTTGGAGATTGTCAGTAACTAAAAAAAAATGATATAAAAACGCTCAAGAGACCAACATTTAAAACAAACTATTATTTAGTTCGGCATTTTGTAAAAGATTAAGTTATGTGTATTTACTTTTCATTCAATGCTAAAAAACATTATCAACATCAAAGGAAATGTTTTTATAGTATTTAATAATGTGCTTCATACCTCATTGTGTGTTTCCCATTTTAATAAAAAGCCTTTTGCGTCAATGCAAAAGGTTTTTTATATTTATATTTAGAAGTTAAAAATTAGCTCCTCACCTCACCAAAGTCACACTCCCCTTCAACTCCTCTGTACCACCATCCACAAAAACAACCTTCGCAAGATACATATACACACCAATCGGCGCAGGCTGTCCCTGATGCATTCCATCCCAACCCAATGTTACATCATTACCCTCATACACCTTTTCCCCCCAACGATTAAAGATCATCCATTCGATGGATGCGATACCAGCACCAATAGCTCGCAAAGGCTCATTTAATCCATCTCCATTTGGGCTAAATGCAGCAGGAAAAATCGCCCAATATTCATTTGTTAGCAAGGTCACCAAAACCTCGTCTTCCGCCTTACAACCCACCGAACTTTCAATCGTCAATGCATAGGTTCCACTTGCATCAATCATTGGGTTCAAACTATTGGCTCCTGCGATAATATTGCCGTCTTGTGTGGTCCAAGTATAAGTAAAATCACCGCTTATCGTTGATAGAGTTCCATCTAATTCAAGAGTATCTCCATCTTGTAAGTTCTGATCTGCTCCTGCATCGGCAAAGGGCTGTCCGCTAACGGTAAAAGTATGACTTTCAATATAAACACAATTAGTAGATAGATTGGAGATAATAATATCCATCGTTTCATTCATTCCTAAACTGGTAGTAGACAAGGTATTTTCAAAAAGTCCCATTCCGACCACTTGTATATCAACTTCCTCTCCTACTATTGCTTCAATGTCATCTCTTATCAAATCGGGTACATAAAAAGTGGTATCAGTATTACAAATCAAAGGAGGTAAATCAAGATTAAAATCTAAAGAAGGACAATCTGCGACACAACTAATGGAGTTGCTTGGTGGGCTATCAAGGCAAGCTCCATTGCTTTGAGCAACAATCGTAAAATTGACCTCATCTCCCATATTTAAATTATCTACATCAAAGGTGTTATTTGTCGTTGTTTCTGTTTGCCAAATTCCTCCATTAATGGTGTAATTGATCGTATAGTTAATTGCTCCTGCCACCATTCCCCAAGAAATGCTTACACTATTCAAATCAGTTGTTTCACAATCAATAATAGGGGCTGATAAGCCTCCACCTACATTAATAGCAAGGCAAGTTGCCAAAGTTGTATCACAACCGTTGGTCGCCATCACACATAAATTTCCGCCTGTTGAACCAGTCCAGTCTATTTCGATGCTTTCACCTAAATCTGTAAAGGCTTCTCCATTGGGCGTTTCCCAGATGTATTCCAATGTATTGGGATCGGGTGTCAGCTCATAAATGTAAACGGCATTTTCACATACTTCTGTTGCTCCAAAAACCGTTGGTTGATTAGGCTCCATTATGGGAATACCTGCATCACAATCACAAGTTGCTTCATTCCAAATTTCCAGTCCATTACTACAATCACCATCATTACAATCGACTGGTTCTGCCACTTCTATTTCTACCGAAACCAACTGAGAACAGATAATTTCTTCCGCAACAATTTGGATGTTATCTACTGCAAAAGAAGGATCTGCCCCAATATTATCATCGTTATTGGTCCAATTAAACGCTATTTTAAAATTTTCAGTATTTTCGCATTCTGTGGGTAGGTTATAGCTTCTAAAAGTCCATTGTCCCTCTGTTGCACATAGATCAGATTTCAAGCTACTATCCAATTCTATCCAAGTGGTTCCTGCATTTAGGCTATATAAAAGTGAAGCATTATCATTTAGACCATCTCCATTGCCAATGAAGTCAAAACTTAGGCTTAGATTACTTTGATTTAGCGTGGAAATATTGGGAGATTCGGCTCGTTTATTGGTGGCTACACAAAAAATCCCAAAACTACACAAGCCGCCTGCATTATAAGTTGCGCCCTCATCGGGCATCAATGGATCTTGAATGTGTAAGGTATAATTTCCATTATCTCCATCAGCACATGCAGGGGGCAATAAGCCTCCTTCTGCCGAGCTTTGCACCCAAAAATGAGCATCCGTTTCATTCGGTCCACTTTCAATATTCAGCGTCCAGTTGGGTTCATCGAGTGCAAATGTGGTTGTGTATAAAGTATCTTTTCCGCCTACTTCACTTACCAATAAGGTATAAACGCCCGAAGTCAAATTATCAATACTTGTACTGTCAGAACCATCAGACCATTCATATATATAATTGCCAGAACCACCACTCACATTTAGAATAGAAATGCTTCCGTCTGCGGCACCTTCACAAGATTCATGGATAATTTCTAAATCTACAGTTAGTGTGTCATTTACTATAACGTTTGCCCATGCCTTTATTTGAAAAAAAAATAGTAAAAGAAAAAAGAGATGTTGCCAATTCATAAATAGTTTTTTTTAGGAGCGAAGGGTTTCTCTTTCATCGTTGCGGAAAGTCCCGCTATTCGTTCTCATTCCTCTTGTAGAGCAAATTCGTGAATTTGCTCTACAAGAGGAATACCACTACTATCGGGGCTATTTTGTAAGGTCGTTATCTTTGATTTTCTGTTTGGGTGGTTTGTATATGCTTGTCTTCTTTTCAAATGTAAGTTTTCTGGTACTATAGGCGTACGCATTAGAAATTAATATTTTCAATTCTTTATCAACGGATGCGGTTCATTCGTGAGAACAGATGCAATCTGTTCCTACAATATTCTTATATTAGTTTTAAAAGCGTATACCAATAAGAAGTTAGAACCTCTACCTAATAGCCCCGATAGGAGCGGTATAAATGCAATGCGCTGGCTGCCTAAAACGTTGGCGCATTTATAAGAGCGGATAGCGGGACTTTCCATTACGACGAAGCTCCCAACCGTTCGCTCCTAAAAACAAAAATAGAACCGCAACGATAGACTATCGACTAAAAAACGATGGACTACTTCATTATTCCTCCATCGCTTTTTGATAGGCTTTGATGTAAAAATGTCCCAAACTGTTCCAAGAAAATTTATCGGAAATACGTTCGACCTTATTTCTTTGTGCGATGCGTTCACGCCTTTCTTGCTGGACAAATGAAAGCAACTGATTCGCTAATTGTTCGGCAGATTCGTCAAAAGTTCGATTGCGACGACTCAATATGAAAACGCCACTATCGCTGTGTCCAATCTCATCGACATGCTTTTTGGCATAGTCACCAAAACCAGATAAATCACTCGAAATCGTCGGAACTCCTCGCACAATACATTCGACAGGCGTGTAGCCCCAAGGCTCGTAATAACTTGGAAAAATCCCTAAGTGACAACCTCTTACAAACTCGGAATAATCCAACTTGAAAAGCGGATTGGTCGAATCTACAAAGTCTGGATGATAAATAACTTTGACAGGATTATCGGACTGATTGTAAAATTGATTATCTCTTAATGAATTGAGAATATCGTCATTTTTATCATCCAATAAATTGTGCGTAACAATCAATGGAAGTGAGTTGTATTTCGTCTTTAACGATTGTAAGGTTTTTCTAAAACGAAACTTCCAAAAATCATCAACCATCTCATTGAGGTCAGGTAATTGATTGTTGTCTTGTTGGACTGCGGTATAAAAAAGTTTTTTGCCAATACCATCTTGAATACTTCGACAGGTTTCTTTTAATTCATCAATCAATGAACGCAGTTCCATCACCAAAGGATTGATTAATTGGAAAGGTCGTCGAGTAATAAAAAACATCACAATCGTCTTCTTGATTTTGGCACGTTTCATTTTTTCATTGAGACGATACAAGGCTTCCAAAGTCAAATCATATCCTTTGTTGACATACTCATAGCGTCCCGATGTGAAGAAGTAAAGCGTATTGTCAAAGTCAAAAGTATAGCTTCCAAAGAAATGACTCATGACAAATTCATTGATTTTTTGCTTATACTTTAAATGCAAATTTTGAAACTCATGCAATGCCTCAAAACGCTCTACATTTAGACCATTGGGTACAATTACATCTGAATTTCGCCCCAACAAATATTCACATTCTTGATCGGTGATATTGCTCACTGTTGTCAACACATCCGTTTTTTGTGCAGCGTATCGTTCAATATAGGCTTGTGGCTCAATATTATAGTGTTTGGCTTCATCTTGCCAATTAATTTGCGGCAATTTGATATAAAAATCCGATTCATTGGCTGCCATATAACGTCCCAAAGCGGTTGCATGCGTTGTAAAGACCGTTGAATATTTAAGCTTTTGGCGATCAATTTCTAAAATAGGAGCTGCTGCCATCCACTCATGAAAATGGGCAATGACAGGTGTATTTTTAGTAATTTGTTTATTGAAATATTTGAGCAATTGTGTACTAGAATTAGCAAAAGCCAAAACTTTATCAACCAATGGATCGCCATTAAAAGGAATCTGATAGCGAGTCTGATAGTTCTTACGAATCTTTTCTATTTGTTCCAACTCCTTTTGAAGTCCCAATAAAATCACTTTGGGTTTGCCTGGAATCAACCAATCACCATAGTAAGCCTCCACGCCTTTATCATTCAAGGTTTTGACCAATTTGGAGAAAATATCGTTCTTATCCGTCTTCAGTTCTCGTTGAAATTCAGCAGGTAAGTGTTTGTTCAAAACAGGACCAACCAAACAATATTGATCTTGCCAATATTCTTGGATAAAGGGTACTTTGGATTGAATCACGGTATAAATTCCTCCGACTTTATTACAAACTTCCCACGCAAATTCTAATAGCAATGGTTTGAATAGTGTTTTTTGTTTCATAAATTTTTAGTTTAAATCCTTTCAGTTCTTTGTTTTCTTTTTATGGTTTGTTTCACAAAAAATCCACCAAATCTCCCGCCAATAATCGCCCCAACTGTTGGGCTGCCTTATCTCCTGCCAATCCGTGCCAATACACACCTAATAAAGCGGCTTCTTCTGCCTTATATCCTTGCGCCAATAAACCCAACAAAACACCTGTCAATACATCGCCACTTCCTGCTGTTCCCATGGCTGGATTTCCTGTCGAGTTAAAAAAGACCTTCCCATCGGGCAAAGCAACTACTGTATGCGCCCTTTTTAGTAAAACAATTGACTGGATTTTGCTAGCGAAGGTACGGAGTATTTTTATTTGTTCGTAATCATTTTGTGCTTTACCAACCAATCGCTCTAATTCTTTAGGATGCGGTGTTAAAATACTGCCTTTCGGTATCAAAGACTGCCAATTATTTTTTGCGATAAGGTTCAAAGCATCTGCATCTAAAACCAGCGTTTTTTCACTAGTCAATAACAGCTTTTTCAACATTCTTTGGGTTTGCAGATGTTGTCCCAAACCAGGTCCAATCGCTATACAACGGTATTTGGATAAATCAGGAAAGTCGCTCAATACTTTATCCGTTTTATCTCCCCAAACCATTGCCTCTACACATTGATTTTGCAAAATTGGAACAACAGATTGTGGAACATAAGCGGTCACCAATCCTGCACCTGATTTCAAAGCAGCTTTGGTAGTCAAAACGGCTGCTCCCGTCATTCGCTTACTTCCAGCCAAGACCAAAGCGTGTCCATTGGTTCCTTTATGACTAAATTTACCTCGTTTTTTCCAAAGCAAATCTGCTTCTTTCAACGTAAAATAATGAAAGTCGGTTTCGGCTTGTTCCAACGCTTTTTCGCTCAAACCAATATCCAATACGTCAAAGTCGCCTACAAAAGTATGATTTTGAGGTAAGAAAAAGGATAGCTTTGGCACTTGAAATGTATAGGTTTTTTGTGCTTGAAAACATGGAGAATCCAGATAGTCAGAAGCCATCAAACCAGAAGGTATATCTACGGCTAAACGCACACATTCACACTCATTCAAATAAGTGATTAATTGAGCGGTCAATCCTGTCAGTGGACGTGTCAATCCAGAACCAAATAAGGCATCAAAAACGAGATCATTGTATTCAATTTCAGGAAATTCTTCGGCTTTTTTAATCTCATACATAGAAATCGAAAGTTGTTTCAATCGCTGTTCATTCAACAAAAAATCTTCAGAACATTTAGTACTATATCGGCAAATATAAACTTCCACATCACAATGTCGTTGTGTCAAAAGCCGAGCCATACACAATCCATCTCCCCCATTATTTCCCAATCCACAAAAAATCTTAATCGTAATAGGTAGCTTAAATTCTTGTATAAACGCACTTACTAAGATTTGTGCAGCACGTTCCATCAAATCAGCCGAATCAATCGGTTCATTTTCTATGGTATAAGCATCTAATTGTCGAATTTGTGAAGCGGTGAGAATTTTCATATTTCTAAGTTTTAGGAGCGAAAGGACTTGGTAATGGTAAATTATGAATGATTAATGATAAATGCGGTTCAAATAGTGGAGTCTTTTGATTAGGAGCGAAAGGATATTGCTTCGTCGTCATAGAAAGTCCCGCTATCCGTTCTTATAAATGTGCCAACGTTTTTCTAAGCCAACGCATTACATTTATACCACTACTATCGGGGCTAGGTCGTTGAGGTCATTCCCTATAGTCACTGAACTGTTAATTCAATCACACTTCCTTTCAAGAAACATTTCCCACAGTTGTACAAAGCGTTCCGAATTTCGTTGAATCGGCAACAAATCAACCCCTTCTTTTTCCAAATATTGCCACTGAGATGACAAATAACCAGGATGCGGCATTCCATCCGTTTCTATCTTTTCATATTGCTTACCTTCTTCTATCTCAAAACATCCTTCATCTCCATACTTTGGACGACTATGATGCAACCAACCATTAAAATCACTCTGAAACCCTATCGAAAAATCAACTTTTTCATCCTCCGACAAATCCATAAAAACCCTTTCAGAATCTCCCGAAATCTTTTGATAATTAGATTCGACATGATGCTTTACTTCTTCATAAGTCAGTTGGTACGTATCAATTGACCCATTACAATAACAAGACATTGTATCCAACATTTCAGTATAATAGTCATCTGCTTGATAAGGCATCAAAGAGATACCACTAATCGGCAAACTGATAAATCCTTTATTTCGATAAATTCTTAATACTTGTTCTTTAGAAATTCCTCTGGGATGGTTTTGAATAGGACGATAAAGATCATGAGTAGAGATAGGTGGGATGTCATATTCTTCCATAAAATCCAACGCATCTTCACGAGACTGGTCAGACATATGGGTGATATCCGTCATAATCCCTGCACAAGCCAACCAAAGAATCGTTTGTTTCCCTAATTCTGTCAATCCGCCTCGCTTTTCATGTTTTCTTAAAGCTCCTTTGAAGTTGATGAGTTTCAACGAAAAACCTGGCTTAATGGCAGAAGAACCCAGTTCCGTATCTCTTAAATGAATAAGGGTCATAAATGCAACGCCTTGTGCCGCCCAAAAGTCAGCATCTTCCTGACTATTGACTAATCGCCTTGCTCCTTCTATCGAATGAACAATGATGGTTTTATCAGTCGTATGAGCTAGTTCTCTCACTTCTTGTGGAGACTTAGCAACTACAAATTTATCGACATGTTTTTCAGCAAAGTCATTAACATATTCAATCTGTTTTAAAATATTTCTCCTAGCTTTTTTAGGATTTTTGATTCCTTCTTTATTCAAGGCTCCTGTAACAATAATTCTAGCTCCTTTATTATTTTCCCAATAATTAGCAAAGTTGACATTTTTGAATAAATGCTTGTGGGATAAGGTAGGTTCTTTTTCTTCTGGAAAATATTGGAAGCCTTCGCCAAAAAAGGAATAAGTCATATGCATCGTCGGATGCATCTGCAAGTCAAGATATTCTCTTAGTTCTTTTTCAGAAGTTTCTTGTGCTTGTAAAGTTTCCATACTCAAAAACACCAAAAAGATACATATAATAAGCTCGTAAAATTTCATCTAAAATTAGCTTGTTTCTTCTAATAAAAAGGACTGTATTTCTCTAGCTACTTCTTTGGGTTGTTCATCTACAATAAAATGACCTCCTTTCAATTCAGTAACACTTACTTCTTCAAAACATTCCTCTACTCCAACAATGTATTCTTTGATGATAATGGGATCTAAGATGCCATGTATGATTTTGGTGGGAATGGCGACTTGGGTATTTTCATAGTTTTTCCATCTTGTCCTATCTTTGGGAATCGTACGGTAAATATTGGCGGCAGTCGTAAGAGTATTCGGAATTTTATAGCATCTGGTATATTCTGCTATGGCATCTTCGGGTACAGGATTGCTAATCCCTCTACTAAAAAAACGAATCCAAATATCTTCTTTGCCTTCTAATAAAGCTTCTGGAAATTGGGGAATACTTAAAAAGAATTGATACCAAGAAGAACGGAATAACTGTTTAACTAAAACTTCTCCTGCTTTTAATTGTCCTATTTTATTATGGATGATGACCATATTCAAAATAATCAACTTCTGGATTCGATCAGGTTGTAAAAAAGCCATTTCTTGGGCAATGGCTCCGCCCCAATCATGTCCTCCTAAATTGAATTGTGAAATGCCTAACTCATCAGCTATGGCAAATATATCTTTGGACATTTCATCTTTGGTGTAGTATCGAATATCTAGCTCTCGATTACTATCTCCCATTCCTCGTAAGTCTGGAGTTACTACATAAAAATCTTTTAAATGAGGGATGGCATGATGCCAACAATAACTGGTTTGGGGCCAACCATGCAGCAATATTAAAGGAGGGTTCTTTTGATCTCCATAAGTTCTTACCTGGAAGATTCCTCTAGGGGTTGTGATCAAGTTCTTCATTCTCAAATATACTCAATCTTATCTGTTCTTTTTCTAAAGCAAGTAAGTATTTTTAGAAATAACGTCGGACCATACTCAATTGATGGCTGTAAATTTCGAGGTCTGTATTGTATATTCCTTGTTGATCAACAGAGTCGATGCGAACCAAGCCATGTGCATGAATGATTTGGGTGTTGTTCAACATAATGCCGACATGGCTGATACGCCCTTCTTCGTTTTGAAAAAAGGCCAAATCTCCTGTCTTTGCTTGGTCAATTCGTTCTAACTGTTCGCCTTGTTCTGCTTGTTGATAGGCATCTCGCCAAAGTCGCAAATTGTTGAGTTTATAAACCATTTGGACGAAGCCAGAACAATCTACACCCATTGGAGTTTTTCCTCCCCAAAGGTAAGGGGCATTTAAAAATTTGAGGGCTATATCTTTGATTCCTTGTGAGGTAGGTTTTATCTTGGTGAGATCAACGACTCGTCCTATGAAACTATATTTGTCATCAAAGAAACTGAATTGGAGGTCTCGGTAAAAAGGTAAGGGACTTCCCATTAAAACGGGATGTTCTTTGTAGTTGGAACGAGCCGTATGGACTAAATCTGTGGAAAAATGAAGGGAACTATCAACAAGGTTTTGACAGTCTTCTTGCTCAATGGGTAAGACTTGTTTTTCATCAATCCAGCCTTTGTAATTATCATAACTGGTTTCAATGTATAGCCAGTTTTTTTCGCTGTCTAAGACTTGAAATGTTTCTGCAAATAAGAGTTGTGTGACCATTTCACTTTTATGTGCTGCCTCCTTTCTTACTGGTATGATGGGCAGTCCACAAACACCGTAGTTCATGTTAGTTTTTATTTAATATTTCGGTTCTTTTCTTGGTTTTGGGACGATGGGGCGTTTCAGTTCATTACTTGGTTTTTGGGACGAGGGGACGTTTTTTTAATGTAAAGACAAGTTGATTCTATTTTTATAAAGTAAGCGTCCCTTTACGTCACATCATCACCTTACGTCACTTTCTGCCTGTACTAAGAAGTACGGTCCTTAACCAATTAGCCCCGATAGTAGTGGTATGAATGCAATAGTGTTGGCTTC
>JAHDBB010000112.1:4584-13573 GCA_020630635.1 Chitinophagales bacterium | reverse complement strand
AACTTGCCTGTTCGTTTCAAATTAGAGTAATACAAAACATAATAAATGGATTTTATAAAGACTGCATCACTTTGGTGTGGTCTTTTTTTATATTCTTTCATTCTCAAAAAACAATACTTATGAAAAAGACAATTTCCAAGTTTCAAAAGAAACACCAAGCATCTCTTAAAAAACTTTCTACCCAACAACAATCTAAAGTGCAAGGGGGTTGCAACGGTGTTTGTGGTGATGATGGTGGTGGTTAAAATAATATACAAACAGACTTTTAAAGACTGCATCACTTTGGTGCGGTCTTTTTTTATGCCCTTTTCTTAAATATTTGAGACGAAAGGTTCTTTTTTCTGTCTAAAAATCAACACATTAAAGCCTTATGCCCTAATTTTGCTTGATTTTAACAGAATTTGTGTTTTCAAATAAATCAAAATACAGGCTTTTTCGTTAGTATTAAGGAAGAATCTTGCTTAATGATAAATTATGAATGGTAAATTATAAATGTGGTTCAGTTTGTGAGAATCAAATTAGTTTTAAATTATCCTTCATCATTTTAAAAAGTCTATTTCTTCTTTGGTTAGGAGCGAAAGGTTCGGTGCTTCGTCGCTTTAGAAAGTCCCGCTATCCGCTCTTATAGCAAGCCAACGCAAAACCTTTTAGCTCCACACTTTGCTATACCGCTACTATCGGGGCTAGTTGGTTTAGGATACAACGTTTAGAAAAGGGACGAAAGTGACGATGTGACGTGAAGGGACGATAATTATTCATGAATCGAACAATAAGCACGAAAAGAACTAAACGTCCTATCATTCCCAAAGCACAAAAAGAACTAAAACGTCCCTTTCGTCCCAAAACCACGAAAAGAACCGAATCGTCCCTTTCGTCCCAATATTAAATAAGAACAAAACCTCATGAAATATATAAGTTCATTTTTGATGGTGCTTTTTTGTAGCACTTTTTTTCTATACACTCCTGTCATCGCCCAACAACAAGACCTGAAGTTGGCACAACAGTTTTTTAATAAGGGAGAATATGAAAAAGCCACTCCTTTGTACAAAAAGCTCTTCGATGCCTCCCCTACGAATAGTTACTACTATAAAAACTATCTAAAATGTTTGGTGGCTCTCAAGGATTTTGAAAGTGCGACTAAGTTGATTAAAAAGCAGAAGAAGAAGCGTAAAAACGACCCAACCCTCATTATTGATATGGGCTATCTCTATAAACAACAGGATAAGATAGAACAAGCCAATAGTGAGTTTGAAAAAGCCATCAATCAATTAGAACCCAAAAGCAATTCTATCCGAAATATGGCCAGTTCTTTTAAGCAATTAGAAGAGCCTGATTATGCGATTGCTTGTTATCTCAAAGGTAAAGAACTGCTCAAAGACCCAACGGCATTTGCCTATGACTTGGCGACTTCTCACAAAAACAAGGGAGAATACGATAAGATGATTACCCATTATCTCGACTATTTGACTATCCAGCCTGATAAAGAGCAAATTGTCAAAAATGAGTTTCAAAAAATCTTGCCTTTTGAAAAATACAAAGATGCTTTGGAAAGTCAGTTGTATCGTCGTATTCAAAATCAACCCGAAGAACTCCTTTTTCCAGAGTTGTTGATTTGGTTTTTTATCCAAGACAAAAACTATGAGGATGCTTTTATCCAAGTAAAGGCTTTGGATAGACGACTCAATGAAGATGGGCAAAGAGTTTTTGAGTTGGCGCAATCTGCGGCTATTGACAACCAATTTGAAGCAGCGATTACAGGCTATAAGTATGTCATTGAAAAAGGAAATACGAGTCCTATGTATGAACCTGCTCGTATTGCGATGATTGGTACAAAAATGAAGAAACTACAATATGATACGAATTATACAGAATTGGAGCTTCAAGAATTAGAAGCAGACCATCTTACCTTATTGGAGGAAATCGGACGCAATCCTTCTACAACGGCTACTATGACCAGTTTGAGTAAATTGTATGCTTTCTATATGTACGACTTGGATAAGGCGATTGAAATTTTGGAAGAAGTTATTGCGATGCCTGCTGCGAGTCGTCAGGATAAAGCAAGGGCAAAATTGAGCTTGGGCGATTTTTATATTATGAAAGATGATGTGTGGGAAGCGACGCTTTATTATTCACAAGTTGATAAGGATTTTCAAGACGATATTTTAGGGGAAGATGCTCGTTTTCGCAATGCCAAGTTGTCTTATTATACCGGAGATTTTGAATGGTCACAGGCTCAACTCAATATCTTGAAAGCCTCTACTTCTGAATTGATCTCTAATGATGCGATTGAGTTGTCGGTTTTTATTATGGATAACTTAGGCTTGGATACTTCTTTGGTCGCAATGAATATGTTTGCAAAGGCTGATTTGTTGATTTTTCAAAATAATGCTGATAAGGCTTATACGGTTTTGGATTCTATCGAAAATATGTTTCCTGGACACGCTTTGGCAGACGATATCTTATATAGACGAGGACAAATTGAGTTTAAAAAGCGCAATTATGAAAAAGCGGCAGAGCATTGGGAAGAGGTCTTAGGCAAGTTTGCAACGGATATTTTGGCAGATAATGCGCTCTTTTATTTAGCGGATTTATATGACAACTACTTGGATCAAAAACCAAAAGCTAAAGAATACTATCAAAATATTATTGTCAATTATCCTGGTAGTCTCTTTATTATTGAGGCTCGTAAACGCTTTAGGAAGTTGAGAGGAGATACGATTAATTAACGTGAATTTCGGATTAAAACAGTACTTTTTGTGAGGTGTTTTGTAAACCGTTTTCTGTGCGTTTTGACTGTTCATTTCCTTGTCTTCGCCAGACAGGCCTTCCTTTTTCAGTCGAAAAAAAGGAAGCAAAATTCTCGCTAAATTTAATGTTCCTAGCACAAAGCCCTCGCCTCGCTACCGAAATTTAGCAAGCCAACGCTTCTTTTTCGGTTCTAATTTGACAAAAAAATCATAAGAACCTACAAATCAATCATTTAGAGTTTTGCTAATCCAAAATTCACGTTTAATTAGTTTTTAGTGACGGATGACTTTGGGTTCTTTGGGACGATTGTAAAGTCGATATTCCGCAGTCAATGGTCCAGGTAAGCATTTTTACATGACAAATTATTTAATGAGCTGCTTTATGGACTATTGACCATCGACTATGGACTTTTAAACTGATACTAAGAAGTCCAGACCTCAACCCACTAGCCCCGATAGTAGTGGTATCCCCTTTGTAGAGCAAATTCATGAATTTGCTCTACAAAGGGGATGAGAACGGATAGCGGGACTTTCCATTGCGATGAAAGAATAACCCTTCGCTCCTAATTTTCAACAATCTCACACAGACCTTCATCTAAGTCTTTTTTGACCTTTTTATATTTGGTTTTCTTGATGGTTCCGTCCTGATATTTGACCGTAACAGGGTCATTTCTGCGATATTTAGCAGTTTTGATAAATGGGAGTTGAGGCTCTGGAGGAGACAATTGAGCGATCTTTTCAGCGTTATATTTTAACATATATTGATCTACGGCTTCCTGATCTTCAATATCAATATTCGCCTCTAACATACTCATCCCAAACTGTTTGGCAAATCCCCAATTTCTAGGGTCTGCTGCTATTTTAGGGATTTGATCCGCTACTTCGTCGAGTGCTTTTTGTAGTTCTTGAGTGTCTAAAAAATTCTTGGTTGGTAAAAATTGTAGAAATGCCTTTAATATTATGGCAAAGTCTTTAAAAAATTCTGTTGGCATAGAAACCTTGCAAGGAATTTGGTTGGTGCAAAGCTCTTGCAAACTATATGTTGTCCACTCTTTGGGTTCTTCCCCATAAGAATTAAACATATAGTCTTGGAAAACATTCATTGCAAAATAAGTATCTTGTTTTTGTTTTAATGTTAGTTCTGTAAAAAAACGACTTCTATGGAAATAACGCATCCATTTAAAATATTCTGTGTCCCCTTTTTCCTCAGGACTTACTTCAAAACCTACCAAATCATATTGTTTCTTGATAACCTTTTCTATTGTTTCCTCCATTTCTTCAAAAGTATCTCTTGGCTCATGTAATTCTACATCCATTTCTTTCAATTTGACTTCATAAATTCCCCATTCTTCTTTCCATAATTCCTTAAGCATTTCATCTGACATATCTTGAAGAGTTTGACTATCAAAATTTATGACTATCATTTTTTCGTCATGCGTTTCACCTTCTTCCTTTGGAATCGTTAGGATGTCTATAATTCGTCCTATTTTACCACTTGGATCAGGACCCTGAATTTCTAATCCACCCTTAATTTTGACAACATCCCCTATTTTCATTTTCGTATTATTTTTGTTATAAATTTGCAAAATAAAACAAAGATAAAAACAAAATGAATAATATTTTCTCCTTACCTAACATTTTACCTTCTCCAGAAGTATCCGAAATTTTTGAGGCAATTGTACAAACAGAGAATCTAACGATTGAGCGTATTATTTCTAATGGGCAAACTTCGCCTAAAGATTTTTGGTATGAACAAGAAAAAGCAGAGTGGGTGGTTTTGTTGCAAGGAAAAGCGACTTTGGAATATGAAAGTGGGCGTTTATTGGAATTGCAAAAAGGCGATTATGTATTGATCCCACCATTGGAAAAACATCGGGTCATTTATACCAGTCAAGAGCCTCCTTGTATTTGGTTGGCGATTCATTTTCAACAAAAAAAGAAATAGTCTTCCCTCTTTTTAAAATCATTTTTTTCTAAAAATTCTAAGATATTTTGTTGGGCTTCATCTCCTGCTACGGTGATAATTATTTGTGGATGACGCAGTTGTAAAATGAAGTCAATTGGATGAAGCAATTGTTCATAAATCACTTTCCCTATCTTCTTTTCATTGTTACATATCCATCTAAACGCAATGCCCTTTTCAAGTAACTTTCGAGCAATGAGTTTACCTTTTTTACCAGCTCCCCATACAATTAAAGGACGGCTTTTTTCCTTATCCAATTTTAGAAAATAGTGGAGTTTTAAATCCAAAAAACGATTGTCAGAATAATGTTCATCCGTTCGAGAACTTCGAGTTGGATAGTCTCGCCATTGATGTAAAATATCTTGAATACCAACGACTTTTAAGCCTTGTTCGTAAAAACGAAAACATAAGTCGTAGTCTTCTGGATAGGTGTCTGGTTCAAAGGCTTGGCATTTTTCTAAGTCGCTTTTGTAGCACATCCAACAAGGAGAAGGAATCACACATTCTTTGTAAATTTCTTGAAAATTGGAAGAATTTTGGGTGAGATGATTGAGCCAATCTTGATATTTCAAATAACCGTTTCCCAATACTTCACTCGAAAAATATTGCACACTTCCAACTGCTAAATGACCTTGACCAGTTGATTCTAAAGTCTGTTTTAAAAGACTCAATTTATTAGACATCATGAGGTCATCCGAATCCATTCGAGTAATCAATGAACCATCACTTTGAGCGTACGCTAAACGCAATGCATCAATAATTCCTTTGCCTTTGTTGTTGAATACCTTAATGCGTTTATCTCTTTTTTCATAGGCTTGAAGTACTTCCCAAGTATTATCAGTAGAGTGGTCGTTAACAATAAGTACTTCCCAATTTTTTTCCTTTTGCTCAATAATAGAATCAAGGCATTCGGGTAAAAAATGGGCTGTGTTTTTGGCTGGAATCAGGATGCTAATTTTGCTCATCAAGTAGGGTTTGTACTTCAGATTTTTCAACCTTTTTTGTTGGAATAAGATGCTCTGGACGATACGGATATTTATCTTCTTTTTCATCATCCCATAAAGGAACACCTGAAAACAAGCAGCTTTCTTCTAAACTATCTACATTGTCAAAAAAGGCAGTTTTGGCTTCTTTGTGGCAAAAGTATTCATAAATTCCAAAAACTGCAACTACCAAGTATTCTATCAATACAATCCAAAGATTTTCTGTGTAAGCATCTGTGGCATAGGTGTAATAAGTCAAAGTGATGAGGGCTGACCATAAGATAGGATAACGATATTGTGAGAAGATACCAAAGGCTATCAAAGGAGTGACATACCAAGGATGGACAATGTTGGCAAAGACTAAATAAATCGTCAACGCAAACAACATAAAATTGAGTAAGTGTCGATTGCTTAGATTTTTTTCAAATAAGGTCAATAACATAATACTGGCAAAAGTTGTCAAAGCTAGGTACGGTCCTGCTGTCTCAATAATATTCCAGCCTTTCACCCAAAATCCAATCTCCCTAACGACATAATAAACACTAGCATTAAACTCAAATTTTTGGAAGTACAAGTCGATACTAGACCACAAGTTTTGAACAATCGAAATATTAAAAAGTGGTAAGAACAAAATCAAACTGACGGCTCCCACAATTCCAAAATAAATCAAACTTTTGGCTTTGAGTCGCTTGATTAAGAAGGGCAAGAAGATCAAGGGCAACAACTTAGCACAAACAGCTAATGCCATTGCCAATGCAGAGGCTACCCAACGTTTTTTGACCAATAACCAAACAGCCATTAAGCTAAAACAAATCATCGCTCCTTCAAAATGCAAGTTGCCTGTCAATTCAAAAATAACCAATGGATTGAGCGCATACAATAAAACGAAGCGTTTAATCAATCCATAATGATCGACTAGTTTTTTGATAAAGTAGATACTTCCTAATTCAAATAGAAGCATAAAACTTTTCATCACAACAACAGCTCCAAAAATATTGGCTGGAAATAACTTGGCTCCTACCCAAAATACAAACTGGCAAACGGGAGGATAAATTGTAAAGTATTCGGGTGAGTTGAGTTGAGAATAAAGGGCTTCATTTATACCTGCGATTCCATGTCCCAATTGACTTCCAGCTATAAATGCTTTGGGCAAATCGGCAAACGGACTGATCCCATTGGACAATAAAAGTCCATCCCAATAAAAACGAAAATAATCGTCTGATAAATTGGGCAAGACAAACAGTAAGACGGCTCTAAAGCCAATCGCTGCTCCGAGTGCAAGATAAATATCTTCATCGCTTTTAGTCATTTTATAAGCCACCCAATACAGTATATACAACCCAAAAACAAGGGCAATGAATTGTGTAAAATCAGTACGAACGGTAAAATAACCTAAGCCAATATATCCTACCAATGACAGCAGTAATGCAATAATCAAAGGTAGGTTCTTCATATCCTAAACATATTCAACTAGTTATTTGTCTTTTGATGGTTGATGGGAAAAAAGACATTATAAAGTTATAGCAAGTATTGCTACTAAATTGTCTTTGCGACTACATAGAGGGAATGAGGATAGATTGAATAGAGTAGTACTTTTAGGACGAGGAGAAGGAAATAAGTAACTAATGGTAAATTATGAAGGAAGGATTTTAATACAGTTTGTTTTATAGTTTTTCTTTTTTTAGGAGCGAAAGGTTTTTCTTTCATCGCAACAGAAAGTCCCGCTATCCGTTCTTATAAATGCGCCAAGTTTTAGGCAGCCAACGCATTGCATTTATACCACTCCTATCGGGGCTATTTGGCTTTGGACACTACCCCTTTATGATGGAATGCTTCACCGAATAAAAGAAAACAGACAAGAACCCTATAAAGGCCATCAAATGAATAGGCAATAAGCTCAAGTCTTGAATGATGAATCCATAAACAACACCAAATAGGAAATAACAAGCCAATAAGCCTTCTAAGATAGTCACTATATCTATTTTAGCCGATAAGTATTTATTATTTTTCCAGCCATCTTTATTGTTTACAATATTAAATTTTGGGGTACGAATAAAGGGCGTTCTTTCTCTTGCCAAGCCCCGAATAACCGCCAGCGCATTGTGTAATGAAAGTCCCATCGTCACCAACAAAAAGATGGGCATCATAATCAAGTACTCCAAAACACCACTCAATTTATTAAACTTATCCTTATTGGACGCATAGTAAACAATCGCCATCGCAATATTGCTCATAAAAAAGGGCGCACCATAGTGAATATACTCTGATTGGATATAAGTATTTTTGACCAACAGTAAAGGAATGCTTAATAAAACCAATAAAAAAACCATCAAGTAAACACTACTACTCAATAAATGAGAAAAGGCATTGATTTTGATCGAAAAAGGAAGATCAGAACGTACAATTTGAGGAAGCAATTTTCGAGCAGTTTCAGCCCCTCCTTTGATCCAACGAAATTGTTGAGACTTAAAGGATTTCATATCCGCAGGCAATTCGGCTGGCGATAAAAACTCCTCCAAATAAAGGAAAAGCCAATCTTTCATCTGCGCTCGATAGCTCAAATCCAAGTCCTCTGTCAATGTATCCGCTTGCCATCCTCCTGCGTCCTCAATCGTTGCCTTTCTCCAAACACCTGCCGTTCCATTAAAATTAATAAAGTAACCTTGTGAGTTCCGTCCTGCTTGTTCGACGGTGAAGTGAGCATCCAAGAAAAAAGCTTGTACTCTGGTTAAAAGTGAGTATTCTTTATTGATATGCGACCAGCGTGTTTGTACTACCCCAAGACGTTCATCTTGGAAATAAGGAAGGGTATTTTTTAAGAAGTCGGGTTCGGGTAAGAAGTCGGCATCAAAGATCGCTATAAATTCGCCTTTACAGACCTTCATTCCTTCTTGTAAAGCTCCTGCTTTAAAGCCCTTTCGATCCACCCGATGTTGTAAAGAGATATTGAAGCCTTTGGCAGCATATTCTTCCACTTTCTTACGAGAAATATCGACTGTTTCATCCGTAGAATCGTCTAAAACCTGTATCTCAAATCGTTCTTTGGGATAATCAAACTTGGCTACTTGGTCAATAAGTCGCTCAACAACATACATTTCGTTGAATACAGGAAGTTGTATGGTGACAAAGGGATATTCTTCTGTGGGTAAGTCAGAGGGAAAGGAGGCTTTTTTACGGGCTGTTCGTCTTGCCTTCAAATAATGAATTGCCAAGCCCAACTCTAATAAGCAGTAGATTAGGATGCAGCATAAGAGCAATACATAAACAGCAACAATAACGATTTCCAGCATATTTTT
>JAHDBB010000112.1:0-4484 GCA_020630635.1 Chitinophagales bacterium | reverse complement strand
AAGATTGTCCAAAGGATTTTGTAACCAGCCATGACAGTACCCTTGATGGTTCCTGTCACTTTTGACACACCGATGCGCTTTCGATAATTGACGGCAACTTCCGTACATTTTAGCTTCAACTTAGCCGCTTTGACTTGCATCTCTACAGTCCATCCAAAGTCTTCATCTTGCATATTGATTTCTACTAACTTATCGTATCGTATCGCTCTAAACGGACCTAAATCGGTAAATTCATAACTATATAATAATCGAATAAGTGTAGTAGCCAGCCAGTTTCCAAAGATTTGTTGAGGCATCATGGCTCCTCCTTCTCGTTCTCCTAATGCTCTAGAACCAATGACCATATCATATCCTTCTTTTATTATTGGATCGACCAATAAGGGCATTTCTTCGGGATAATCCGAAAAATCCCCGTCCAAAAATACGATGATGTCGGCATCTCCTTTGTCGGCTATATAACCAATTCCTTTTAAACAGGCTGCTCCATAGCCTTTTTGCATTTCTTCGATGGCGGTTGCTCCTGCTTTGGTTGCCACTTCTATCGTTTGATCGGTTGAGGCATTGCTGACAACAACTACTTCTTTTACCAAGTCTTTTGGTATAGCTTCTACGACTTTTCCTATGGATTGTTCCTCGTTATAAGCTGGAATAATAACGTATATATTCAAATTACTTTTTTTGATTGGGGGATAACCTCAATTCAGAGAGAAATAACACAAAATCGGGTAAAATGTTTTCGCCGCTAACGGTTTCATCGAAGGATGAAATGGTATCGATACTCCCGTCTTGGCGGTAAATATAGACTTTTTCTTTTTCACAATCTATCAGCCAAGCTAATTGACAGCCATTTTTTATCCATTCTAGCATTTTGCCTTGTAAAACAGGTAGAGAATCTGAAGGAGATTTGAGTTCTATAACAAAGTCTGGACATAAGGGGAGAAACTTTTTGGTATCTTCTGGAGATATAGTTTGGAGTCGTTCAGCAGAAACCCAAGAAGCATCAGGAGAACGCAATGATCCATCTGGCAAGGTATAACCTGTTGAGGAGTCTCCAACATCTCCTAACTCCTTTTCTATATTCCATAATCCTAATCGACAAGTAATTCGAGCATTTCGTTTTCCTGTATTAAATCCAGTAGGAGGCATAATGCTTAATTTTTGGTTTTCATTTCGTTCTATTCGGAGTTCTTTGTTTGTTTCACAAAAGGCAAGAAATTGCTCCTCACTCATGTTGAGTGCGCTGAAATCTAAGACAATGCCTTGACTGGTATATTCTTGTATTTTGGTGGCTTGGGTCATTTGAATTGATTTTGGATGGTTTTTGGAACAGTTCGTGATTTTTTTGCCACAAATACACGAATTTTTGTAATTATTTTTGTGGAAATTTGACAACTTCAGTTCGGTTTTTACATGAAAGTTTGCAACCACAAAAGTTCGCAAAAGGATTTTAAAACGGTTCAGTCATTACAAGTTGTATCTGTGGGAAATAGCCCCGATAGTAGTGGTATTCGTGTAGAAGCGTAGGCTTTGTAAAACGTTGGCGACACGAATAAGAACGGATAGCGGGACTTTCCATTACGACGAAGCTACTAAAGTTCGCTCCTCTAAAAGATTCTCTGACAAATATAGGCTATTTTTAGACATTGACCTTGATGCCTCCATCTTTGATGTCGAAAACTTTGCGACTGTCTTTTGGACCATTTTCTAACTTTAGTACGCCTCTTGGACAAACCGCTGCACAAACTCCACATCCTACACAGGAAGCTCTTACAATGTCTTGACCTCGTTGGGCGTAGTGACGGACATCTATTCCCATCTCGCAATAGGTGGAACAGTTGCCACAGGAAATGCATTGTGAACCGTTGGTGGTGATACGGAAACGTGAAAAAAATTTTTGTTGGAGTCCTAAGATGGCTGCCATTGGACAGCCGAAACGACACCAGACTCGACTGCCTAAAATGGGGTAAAAGCCAACACCGATGACTCCTGAAAAAGCGGAGCCAATGAAAAAGCCGTACCATTTACGAAGTTGGTAAGAATCTATAAATAGGAACTTGGAATTGCCTGTGAAATAGGTGTATAAAACTAAGGCGGTGGTAAACGTGATTAGCACTAAAACGCTGTAAATCATCCATCTTTCGATTTTCCAAGCTCGTAAGGATTTATCAGATAATTGACGGAATGGATCGCCTGCGGTCTCGGCTAAGGCTCCGCATCCGCAAACCCATGAACAGTACCAACGTTTGCCATAAAAGTAGGTGAGTAAGGGCGAAATAATGAAGATCATGGCAACTCCTAAAACCAACATAAAAATACCTAAACCGCCTCCTGACAACATATTTTTTAAGTGCCAATCTTCAAAAAAATAATAGTTGAGTGGCCACATGTTTTTCATGTCTTTGGCAAAGTAGGCTTTGTCTGAATTGAGTCCTTCTAAAATTTCGGGCAGGAGAAATGCAAAGGCTGTTTGGAAAAACATGACAGATAGTGTCCTGACAACTTGATAGCGATTGTGCCGATATTTCCAAATATATTTGAAGCCGAAAATCAAGATTGCCAATGTATAAAGTGCGCCGTACACAAACCATTGACTCGCTGCTTTTCCTTTGAGTAACTGACTTAGTGGATCAAACATTTGTACCAAACCGACATTGGCTGCACCGTCGGTTCCCATTCCTAATAGATGGGGATACCAGTAAAGACAAATATAAAATCCTGTGATAATAATCCCTACCATCCATCCCCATGTTCCTCGATTGGTCAGGCTTTGTGTAAAGACATGATTGTTTTTGATACCTTCAGGTAAATGACGATAAGTGGCAAAGGTGTAACCAATGGTTCCTAAAGTCATCAAGGCAAGCGATGGATATAAAAAACTTCGGGTATCTATCGCTCCACCGCTAAACCAGGCTATGAAAAGGAGCAGTAGTCCTAGACTCCCAATGGCTAAGGTTATTTTTTGTCCTGTATTGAGGTGTGCAGGATGTGGATTGCTTAAAGATAAGCTTTCATTATTTCTGGACATAAGTTGTTTTGAATTCTATGGTTTAAAGTGCTTGTAACATTTGTTGGGTTAAAACTTTTAGTTCTTCTTCACTTGGTTTGTAAATAGGATGATAGCGGATATTTCTATCAATCAGCCAAAGGGGTTGAGTAGGCATTGGATCATCTTCATAACGTGGCGTAATGTGCCAGTGTAGATGCCGAATCGTATTGCCCAATAGCTCGTAGTTGAGTTTTTGGGGTTGGTAAACCTTCCAAACGGCTTCGGCTAATTGACTCATTTCTTCTAAAAATTTGAGTCGAAAAGATTTTTCTAATTCGTGTAATTCAGTTGCATGGATTTTGCACAACAGCAAACTGTATCCTTTAAAATATTGATGGTCGCCTAAGACAGCATAACCTGTTTCCATCTCTTTAATGAAATAAGGATTCGTTCCATTTTTGATGCTTTCGATTCTTTCACAGAGTTTGCACATATTGTTTTGGTGACTGGTGACTGGTGACGAGTGGCTGGACTATAAGGATTTCAATTGCTTCCAAGCCGTTACAAAATCCTGCGTGTATCGTTCTTGCTTTTCAAGCGTTCCCTGTTGAATAGCATTTAGCCATTGAACTTGTTGGGGACTCAAATATTTTTCGGCTGTTTTTTTCTGGCTTAAAGCCGTATTGATTTTTGTTTTTTGCAAATTGGTCAAAGGCAAATACTTGTAATCGGTTTGTTTGAGATAGTATTGTGGGTCTTTGTCGATTCGATAAGAATCGTCTTTGGTGATGGGTGTACACTTCGCTTTTTGGGCATGTTGTGTCAAGGTTTTGGTATCCAAGACTTTTTCATCATAATGGACTTTGACGACTTCATGTCCGTCCATAAATCCTGCTTCGGTTGATAGTACGCCATCGGCTTGTCCCAAGTGTCCTTCGCCACTCCAAAAGCAATACATTTTGTAATAGGCTTCTTTGATGTCTTTGGGATGTACGGTCAATTCATCGCCTAAGACTTGCATAAATGCAGGGATAGCAAATTGTTCTTTTAATAAAACGTGTTCCATTGCTTGATACAATCCTTCGACTGAATAATTGCCTGCAACTCTATCTACTAAGTCTTCTCCTTTTGCGTTTATGACCCTTACAACAGGATTATTCCAACTGGGTTCATTGAATTTTTGGAGGATTTTGGCATCTTCTCCTTCTTTGTTGTTGAAAATGGCTAATGGGATAAATAGGTTTTCGATGGCTTCGACCATCAATGGATGACTCAATACGTTGTGTCCATAATTTCGGCAGGTTGCACAACCTGGTACTTCTTGAAAGAGCATCAAAATGGGCTTATTTTGGTCTTTGGAAAGTTGAATCGCTTCGTCATAATTTCGATGCCAACTGACTGCTCCCAGTTCTTCATTTTGGTTCATTGGATTGGTTTTTTGTTGTGCTTGTATCATCAAAGGCAGTAGCAATAAGAAGAGTAAATGTTTCATTTTTTT
>JAHDBB010000722.1 GCA_020630635.1 Chitinophagales bacterium | reverse complement strand
TTTTGATTTTGGATGAGGCGACCAGTGCTTTGGATGCAGAATCTGAACGTTTGGTACAAGATGCCTTGTATAAACTCATGGAAAATCGTACTTCCATTATCATCGCTCATCGACTTTCGACCATTCAACATGTGGATGAGATTTGGGTGATGAAGTCGGGCGAGATTGTGGAAAAGGGAACACATCAAGTATTGATGGATTATGATAGTAGTTATAAGAAATTGGCGGAGTTGCAGAGGTTCTAAAGGTCCATAGTCGATGGTCAATAGTCCATAGTGTAGTTCATTTTTTTTACACTTTGGAGGAGCGAAAGGTTCATCTTTCATCGTTATGGAAAGTCCCGCTATCCGTTCTCATTCGTGTGGCTAGGTTTTTCTAAGCCAACGCTGCGACACGAATACCACTACTATCGGGGCTATTTTGAAAGGTCTAAACGTTTATGATGAGGAGGCGACGGGACGTTGCAGTTCTTTTCGTGGTTTTGGAGCGATGAGACGATTTTATTTTAATCAAAGACAACTTGAGTCGATTAAAAAGAAAAACGTCCCTTCACGTCACATCGTCCCCTTACGTCACTTTTCCAGTAACTAAGCAGTACTGTCCTCAACCAACTAGACCCGATAGTAGTGGTATGAATGCATAAGCGTTGGCGTGGGTTGTGGCAAGGCTGCATGCATAAGAACGGATAGCGGGGAGACCCAACGCAACGAAGCAAAAAAACGTTCTCTCCTAAAAAAATGAATAGGATTTTTAGGATTGATTGAGATTGATAGGATTTCAATTATTGGAAAAAAAATAATCGAATATCAAGAAATAAAATGATAACTGAAGAGAGCGGACTAACAACAGGAAAAGAACTGCAAGTCACCTGTCACCAGCTACTCGTCACTAAAAATAAAGCGTATGTTCAAAAATTTATTCTCTTTTATCTTATTATTGGGCAGTCTTTCGATGATGGCACAAATCACCGTCACCACCGATGATTTACCCAATATCAACACCTTGCAAACAACTTCCATCATTACCAATCCGCCTATCGAAATAGGGCAAGCAAGTGCCGTCGGACAAAGTTGGGATTATAGCTTTTTATCTACCGCAGAATTGAATCAAGTCGCTTTTGGAGCAACAGAAGGAATGAGTGGCGTAGAAGATTTTCCTGATGCGACCTTTACCAGAGTCGGAAGTTTGACCGATTTATTAGGCGTTTCCCTTCCAGACTTACCGATTGACTTGCCCAATTCTGTAGCCTATTACAGTTTAGATGAAGTGACAGGATCGGTACTCTTACATGGAATCAATATCGAACTCAATATACCAGGGCTGATAGAATTGGGACAACGAAGCTTGCTTCCTACCGACCAGCCTTATCCATTTTGGACAGCCGCTTCCATGAATGAATCTTATAGTGCTGTAAGTGAGTTTATCTTAGATGTTCCAGGCGATGAAATTCCATTGGAAGGCGTGTCAGACTTTATAGAATTTATTCGAGTGAGGCTTGAATTAGATACAGATGTTGAGGTAGATGCTCATGGAAATATGTCTTTACCTAATGGAGATTATCAAGTACTGCGTTATAATGAATTAATTACAACCAGTATCAAACTTTCTCCTTTTGTAGATTTATTGGGAACAGGCGTTCCTATTGAATTAGATGTAAGTCTTTTGGGTGGTTTTGGAGAAGAATTTGGTATCGACCTTGAAGAGATCTTTATTGACACCACCTTTACCGTCAATCTTTTCCGCTTTTTAACCAATGATGAAAACTACCCTGTTGCTACTTTAAATTATCTTGAGAACGATACAATTGCAGCCGTTACCTCTATTGAGTTTTTGGCAGAAGCGATCCCACCAGAAGCTTCTTTTGCTTACGAACCATTGGTTAACAACTGTTTGGTTCTTTTATTTGAAAATACCACTACGGGTATTCCAGGTTCTTACCTTTGGGAATTTGGTGATGGTGAAACCAGTACGCTGACCAATCCAAGCCACAGCTTTGAAGAATCGGGGGAGTATACCATCATTCTCAACTTCACCGATATATCGGGCGTTTATAGTGGCGATACTCAAACCATCGTGATCGATTGTCCACCTTTGGCTGCCGACTTTGCTTACAATGTGATAGACTGTTCCACCGTAGAATTTC
>JAHDBB010000721.1 GCA_020630635.1 Chitinophagales bacterium | reverse complement strand
ATTCACCATTCACCATTTCTATGACCATAGACCTCAACCAAGACTTCCAAAACGCCCTCCACTACATGAATGAGACCGACGAACACTTATTCATCACAGGAAAAGCAGGTACAGGAAAATCAACCCTCCTAAAATACTTCAAAACCCACACCCAAAAAAAAGCCGTTTTCCTCGCCCCCACAGGACTAGCAGCCGTCAATATCGGAGGACAAACTATTCACTCCTTCTTCGGATTTCCACCCCGTCCCTTTGACAAGAGCGAAATTCGTAAAAGACGCAATCGAAAAGTCTTTGAAAACTTAGAAGTTATCGTCATTGACGAAATCTCAATGGTCCGAGCCGACTTATTAGACGGTGTTGACTACTTTATGCGAAAAAATGGTCCCAATCCCTACCTACCTTTTGGAGGCGTACAGATGATTATGATAGGCGATCTCTTCCAATTACCGCCAGTCGTTCGAGACGAGCAAGTCCAATTGATGCAGATGCAAGGCTATTCATCGCCCTTCTTTTTTGATGCCTATGCCCTTCAAACAATGCCACCTCGTCATATCGAATTGACCCATCATTACCGTCAAGCCGACCAAGAATTTATCGAAATCCTCAATAAAATTCGCAACAAGACCATTCAATACGAGCGTTTACACGAACTCAATCAAGCAACGATGCGTTCAGAGAGCGTATTCAACGGTCAATCCTTCGTTACCCTCACCAGCACCAACCGCATTGCCAATACCATCAATAAGCGAGAATTAGATAAAATTCCAGAACCTGCTTTCAAATATTTAGGAGAAATCAAAGGCGAATTTGATCAAAGACTTCTGCCCTGTGAAGAGTGTTTAGAACTCAAAAAAGGGGCGCAAGTCATGTTTGCTCGCAACGACCAAGAAGGCGGACGTTGGGTCAACGGAACCATTGGAGAGATCCGAGATCTGACATCCGATTATATCAAGGTTGCGATCAAGGAAGATGACATGACCGCCATTTACAAGATCGAAAAAGAAAAATGGGAGGTGTACAAATATGATTACGATGTCGAAAAGCAAAAGATCAAAGCCGAAGCCATTGGCAGTTTTACCCAATATCCACTTCGTTTAGCGTGGGCGATCACCATTCACAAGAGTCAAGGCATGACCTTTGAGAGAGTCGTCATTGATTTAGGACGGGGAGCCTTTGCCGCAGGACAAGTGTACGTTGCATTGAGTCGTTGTACCAGTATGGAAGGCATTGTCCTCAAAAATAGCATTCGCCAACGAGACATCATGTTAGACGATGCCATCATCGAATATGCCGCCAAACAAGGGATTTTATAATGTCAAAGTTTACGAAATAATCTCTATTACAATCAAATAAAAAAGAAGTCGCTTCAATCGGATTGCTATGCAAGAAATGAACCAGCAATCCGATTGATAAAGAGCCTTTAAAAGTTTTAATTAGGAGCGAAAGGCAAGGTACTTCGTCGTTACAGAAAGTCCCGCTATCCGTTCTTATCACTGCTGCCACGCTCTACCGCAAGTCTTTTTGACTTGTGGTGCAAAGCCAAGCAGTGATACCACTCCTATCGGGGCTATTTTTGAAAGGACACAACACCTCACAAACTGTAGCAGAAGATAAATCGCAATTTGACAACTTTCAAGCACGAAATGAACCAAAGTTGTCAAATTTCCCAAACCACATTCGAGTATTCGAGGCAAAAACCACAAAACGAACCAAGTTGTCAAACCAAAACAAGGTAAAGCAAATTCACAAATTTGCTCAAAAAACCCAAACCCACCCATCACCAATATGAACCCAACCAACATCCTCCTATTCTCCGACCTACACGGCAGAATCCTACTCGCCTTCAAACTCGCCCAACGCCTACAACAAGAACGCAACCTCAAAATAGACCTCATCCTTCAATGCGGAGACGTAGGTATTTTTCCCAATCCTAACAATTTAGACAAAGCCACCTTACGACATGCCCAAAGAGACCCATCCGAGCTAGGCTTCTCCCAATATTTTTACCAAGCCCATCCCGAAACCGAAAAAGTCCTAAACCAATTGGATTGTAGAATGTTTTGTGTAAGAGGCAACCATGAAGACCACGACTTTTTAAATCGTTTAGAAAAAAGAGTATCAACAAAAGCCTTTCCCATAGATCA
>JAHDBB010000111.1:4862-13626 GCA_020630635.1 Chitinophagales bacterium | reverse complement strand
TTTAAACGGTCTTCTGATGTCAATTTTACATGTTGTTTATACATACACTATAGGAAAAGATTAAATTTACACTGTACTAAGTGAGTAATTCATTTTTTAGATTTTTGGGAGCGAAGGGTTTAGTACTTCGTCGCTACGGCAAGTCCCGCTATCCGTTCTTATCACCAATGCCACCCGAACCCTTTTGCCAATACACATTGGTGATACCACTACTATCGGGGCTATTGGGTTGAAGACATGACTTCTTTGCAACTGTCTTCTCAAATTAAATTACATAGAATTTCATAAAAGTAAGCGTTTTAAATGAAAAAGGTTTATATTTGCAGCCGATTTTTTTATAAAGGAAGGGTTTTAACTTCCTTAAAATATTATAGTATTATGCCTAAAATGAAGACCAATTCAAGCGCAAAAAAGCGTTTCAAGGTGACAGGAAGTGGCAAAATTAAAAGAAGACACGCTTTTAAAAGTCACATTTTAACCAAAAAAAGCAAAAAGCGCAAAAGAAGACTCACTAAAGCCACTATTGTGGATAAAACAGAAGTGAGAAGAATTAAATTGATGTTGAATATTTAAGAAAGGTGATAAGTAGATAGTGACTGGTGACAATGATCCATTACACTATTTACTCCTTTATTCAACTCTAAGATAGGTGAAAGTGATCAGTAAATCACTTGTCATTCAAAATGATTCACCTATATGTTATTGTTAAACCAGATGATTGGTTAAAAGTATTGAGTCATCAATCGCCAATTGTCAAAAAACATGAATTATGCCCAGATCGGTCAATCACGTAGCGTCCAGAGCGCGTAGAAAAAAAATCCTTAAAAGAGCTAAAGGATACTTTGGAAGAAGAAAAAATGTATGGACAGTAGCTAAAAACGCTGTCGAAAAAGGACAACAATACGCTTATCGAGATCGTAGAAATAAGAAAAGAGAATTTCGTAAGTTGTGGATTGCTCGTATTAATGCAGCCGTTCGTCAAGAAGGATTGAGTTATTCAGTTTTTATGCATAAACTGAAAGAAGCAGAGATTGATTTGAATAGAAAAGTTTTAGCTGATTTAGCGATGAACAATCCAGATGCTTTTAAAGCAATTGTTGATAAAGTGAAGTAATTTTTAAGAGGAATAAAAGATTTTTGCTTCATTCTTTGGGATGAAGTAAATCAAAAGATGAAAGATGGGTACTAAGAAATTGTGTCCTTGACCAACTAGCCCCGAATAGATTAAAATTCTAATTTTTAATCTCCAAATTCTAAAACGGTTCAGTCACTAAAGGTTGTGTCTTTGACCAACTAGCCCCGATAGTAGTGGTATCACTAACGTGTGTGAGCAAAAGGATTCGGGTGGCTTAGTGATAAGAACGGATAGCGGGACTTGCCTTTACGACAAAGTACCTGACCTTTCGCTCCTAAAATAAAACTATCATTTAAAAAGAAAAGTCCTAGCTGAATAAGCAGGGCTTTTTTTATACCATATACTTGCATTATTAAAACTATCTAAATGGACAAAACGACTATTAGAGTAGGAGGGGTTCCTGAACATTTTAACTTGCCTTGGCATTTGGCTATTGAAAATGGAGATTTTGAAAAAGAAGGATTGGAGATTATTTGGACGGACTTTTATGGAGGAACAGGAGCGATGACCAAAGCCTTGCGTGAAAAAGAAACAGATGTTGCAGTAGTTTTGACAGAAGGTATTGTAGCAGCTATTATTAAAGGAGATCCTGCCAAAATTATCGGGCAATATGTTCGTTCTTCATTGGTTTGGGGCATTCATACTGCTGCACAGTCAAAGTTTCAAGATGCTAGTGAATTGAAGGGACAACGATATGCCATTAGTCGCTTTGGATCAGGCTCGCACATTATGACCTTTGTAGATGCGATCAATCGAGGATGGAATCCTGCTGAACAACAGTTTGTTAAAGTTGGCAACTTGGATGGAGCGAGGAAAGCGATGGTGGCAGGTGAAGCAGATGCACTTTTGTGGGAAAAATTTACAACCAAACCTTATGTTGATAGTGGCGAACTCCGAAGAATTGGGATTAGTATTACGCCTTGGCCCTGTTTTGTAATGGCGGTAAATGAAGACTTTTTAAAGGAAAAACGAGAAGCTATCCAAAAAATGCTTTTGGTTATTTATAAATGTTGCCGTCAATTTATGGAAATGCCTGACGCTATTGAGATGGTCGCAGAGCGTTATGGCTTACAAAAAGAAGATGCAGAGGAATGGTTTAAACAGACCAAATGGTCCACCAATACTTTGATGTCAAAGGCTGTTTTAAATAATGTAGTAGATACATTGTTGGATGTAAAAGTCATTGAAGAGAAGAAAAAGCCTAAGCATTTGTGTGATAAAGATATTGTGAAGTTTGAGAAGCGCATTTATAATTTTAGAGACCAAAGCGAAATAAGTACTTTTTTTGACAAAGAAGTGTATGCTTGTCTAGAAAAATTGCAAGTGCATAGTCCTGCTCGTTGGGGTATTTTGACACCACAACATATGTTAGAGCATTTGATGAGTTATCTCTTTCTTTCGACAGGAGAACAAGTAATGGAAAAGGTGATCAAAGATAAAGA
The DNA here is from genome assembly GCA_020630635.1 of Chitinophagales bacterium. Lineage (GTDB taxonomy): Bacteria > Bacteroidota > Bacteroidia > Chitinophagales > UBA2359 > JAHDBB01. The sequence continues at coordinate 11,049 of JAHDBB010000111.1, read as the reverse complement.
CAAACAAGCAGAAGCAAAAAGCATTATTTTAAACGATAAGTTACTTCCTAAACGGGTGCGAATACCTGGTATGGAACCAAAGCAACTGATGCCTTTGAAATTTGCGGATATAGAGCAATCTAAAAATATGTTGAAGGACGTATTGATTTATACTCTGAATCATTTAGAACAACATCCAGAACAAGTTATCGCTCATCCTTTTGGTGGTGAAATGTCTGTCAATGAATGGCGAATTTTTCATTATAAACATTTTGTGCATCACTTTAGGCAATTTGATTTACTCTAAGTGAAAAACCCTCCAATTACTCTTGATAACTGGAGGGTTTTTTAAAACTACTTTGTTTTAGAAAGTGTTATTTATGCTATTTGTTGTTCTTGTTTACCCATTAGTAAGTAGTATAAAAAGAAGGAAACAAAGAATCCCGTAAACCAAGAAAGACTATATAGAAAACTTAACGCAGGAACCCAATAGCCAATTAGAGCCGTTAAAACCCCTACTGCTAGAGCGATCAGTGCTTTTGGATTGAAGCCTCCACTATAAGAATAAGCCCCATCGGTTTTAAAAAGTTCTGATAGTTGCATCTTGGTATTTCTCACCAAATAATAATCACTTAGTAAGATCCCCAAAACAGGTCCTAATAATCCACTTACAAATATTAGAATGGGAATGATGACATTGATTAATTTCCAAGGCATAATCAAAATTCCTAAAATACCTGTAATTACGCCGCCTGTTCTAAAGCTAATGTATTTGGGGGCGATATTGGAAAAGGCATTGGCAGGAGCAATGACATTGGCTGCAATATTGGTACTCAAAGTGGCAATAATCATAAAGATTTGGGCAATTACAACGACAACAGGACTACTAAATTTAGCCAATAAAGAAACAGGGTCCCAAGGAGCGTCTTCTCCCATTAAAATATCTGGAAAATTGATGATAGCAGCACAAGTTACAAAGATTCCAACAAAGGAATATAGAACCATTGTGCCTGGTAAACCTATTAATTGTCCGCCAATTTGTGCGCTTTGACTGGAAGTATAACGAGTTATATCAGCAATACTTAAAGACATCGTTGCCCAAAATCCCACCATTGCCGTCAATAACAAAAGGTATTTCCACCATTTAGAGCCGCTTGCACTCACATCCTGTACGACAAATGACTTTTTGCTGGAATAAATATAGTCTTGCCCTTCTTTCATTCTTAATTGAACTTCTAATGATTGGGCATTGCTCATTCCTATAGAACTAAGAGGAATAGAGGTGTCGGTATTGATGGGTTTCCAAGAAGAATTTTGATTGTTTTTAGTGTCTGCGATTTGAAATTCTCCTGCTTTAATCGTGCCTTGTTTGTCCCTTAAAGGAGCTAATTGTAGGATTTTTTCATTGTTGGAGGTGTTAAAAGTAACTGTTGGTTTTTCTAATTGCTTGCTTTGATCTAATACTACTCGAAAACCACCAGCTTGCCAAGCTCCCCAGCCAATGAGTAAAAGTCCCATTAGTATAAGAATAGGAGCAGAAAACTCTTCAAGCCAACGTATGCTTTCGGTTCCATTCCAGACAAAGTACATGTTTACCAACCAAAATAGTCCAAAGCAAACAAATTTACCAGTATCTAATCCCAAGGAGGGATCATTGCCTGTTATGACATTATAGATTGCGTAAATAGCCAGTCCACCTATCCAAGTTTGTATGCCAAACCATCCACAAGCGACTAAAGCCCTTACAATAGAGGCAATGTGAATACCATTCGTGCCAAAGGAGGCTCGTCCTAAGACAGGGAAGGGGATGCCATACTTCACACCCGCATGTCCATTAAGTATCATTGGAAGGGTGATAATAAGATTGGCAATTCCAATAATAATGAGTGCAACCCACCAACTGACCCCAGATTTTATCATGTCTGCTGCCAGCATATAGGTTGGGATACAAACAGCCATTCCTACCCATATGGCTGCCAAGTTCCACATACTCCAGGTACGTTTGGAAGGTGGTACAGGAGCTAAATCTTCACTGTATAAGGGCGAATTAGAAACATCTTCAGTTAGTTCAATGATTTCATTTTGTTCATTCATAGATTTCATTCTTTTGCTTTTTAAAGATAGGAAAAAAAATGAGAAGGAAGACTTTTAATTAAAGAGTTCTTGTTTTAAATCATTGCCATTGATTAACATAAAAAATATTATAACACTTATTTTTAAAATTGCTTTGTTTTAAAAAGTAAACAAAACAAGTTTTTACTAAACATTACGTTCACATTTGTGTTTAAAAAACTATCTTCGTTCTTATATTTCAAGAATCCTGACAAGGGTAGGAGAGATTTATTTGTTAACATTAAATATCATAAAAATGGAAATAGCCACTTTGGGCGCAGGATGTTTTTGGTGTATAGAAGCCATTTACCAAAAATTAGAAGGAGTGGAAAAGGTAGAATCGGGATATGCAGGAGGAACCATCAAGAATCCAGCATATAAAGAAGTCTGTGCAGGTAGTACAGGACATGCTGAAGTTTGTCAAATAACCTATAATTCTGAGATTATTTCGTATCAAGATTTATTGGAAATATTTTGGCGAGTACATGATCCTACAACTTTGAATCGACAGGGAAATGATGTGGGGACTCAATATCGTTCTGCTATATTCTATCATAGTGAGGAGCAAAAAGAGATAGCCCTCAAATCTAAAGAAGCAGCTTCTGAAGCTAAGTTGTGGGATGATCCTATTGTTACGGAAATTAGCCCTATTTCTATGTATTATCCAGCAGAAGACTATCATCAAAATTACTTTAATGATAATCCCCAAAATACCTATTGTACCTATGTTGTTGGACCAAAAGTAGAGAAATTCAAGAAGAAATTTGCAGAAAAATTGAAGACAGGAGTATAAAAAAGAAGAAGAAAGAGCATAAAAAAAGGCGAATGAATCATTTTCATTCGCCTTTTCTGATTTTATTTAGTATGTAAATTTTACTTCTTTACATATCTGTCTAATAATGCTGCGATGTGGTCTTTTGCTCCTAAACCGAAAGCAATAGCTAAACCAGCACCCAAAGCAAACATAACACCTTGAAGAAGTGTGTTGATGATGGTTGTACCAATTCCTAATTGAGTAAGTACTACAGAACCAACAAAGAATAAAATAACACCTCTTGCAATGTTACCCACTAATTCAGCATTTTGGAAATTTGCATTTCTTAAAGATGCTACTACGAAGGTTCTTACAAAGTCAGCAGCGAACATACCAACTACCAACAATAACATAGCAATGATGATGTTTGGAATGTATAGTACGATTTGGTTTAACAAGTCAGATACTACTTCTAAGCCAAGACTGTTGAAGAATGTAATCAATACGATGAACATAATACCCCAGTATGCTAAGGTAGCCATCATACCACTTGCTGTTTTCTTAATGCCTCCTTTGTCAAGGAAACCTTGAATCCCTACTCTTTGAGCTAAATCATCAAACTTAACAGCTTGTAATAATTTAGTGATTCCCCAACGAATAGAACGAGCAATTAACCATCCTATGAAAAGGATTAATAATGCACCAATTAGGTTGGGTAGGAATGTTGCGAACTCATTGAAAAAGCCTAACACAGACTTTTGTATAATCTCAATAATCTCCATAAAACAATTTAAGTTTTAAAATAATTAAAAAATATAATCTCTTTTTCAGCGGAAAATGTTTCTATACTTATAGACGCTTTTTCTTTTAAAAGACACCTAATAGTGACATTTTTTTATTATTTACTTTTTTAGACCATCTAATATAGCCTATTGATAAGAACAAATTTTACAAAAAGGTCACGTTTGATAAGCGCAAATATCTTTGCAAAGCTGTATTTTAGACTAATATCGTTGTGTTTTTTGCAAAAAAGGACAACAAGATAGAGAAAATGCTTTACATAACAAAATATTTAGACTAATTTTGCACACTGATTTTCAAAATATTGTAAAAAAACTACAATGAAAAAAGTATATTCAAAAAACAAACCAACATGTAAGGTGACATTCTCCTTACCAAAAGAAGCCGTACAAGATGCAAATTCTGTTGCTGTATTGGGTGATTTTAACGACTGGAATGAGAGTCATCCACTCGCTTTAGAAAAATCGAAAGATGGCTCTTTTAAAAAGACAATGGAATTGGAAGTAGGAAAGACCTATGAGTTTCGCTATCTAATTGATAACGATAGATGGGAAAATGACTGGAATGCCGATGATTATGTGGCTTCTAAGTTCATTCAAGATGTACACAACTCTGTGGTTTCTTTAACCAATGGTCAAGGTATTGCACTGAAAAATGACTCTGTGTCTACTTTATTGGAGACTATAGAAAAAGAAGCAAATGAAATTCCTGTCGGTTCTACTGAAACGAAAGTCGTCGTAGAACGTAAAGTAAAGAAAGCTGCTAAGAAAAAAGTCGCTAAAAAGTCAACTAAAGAAGATTTGAAGAAAATCGAGGGAATTGGTCCTAAAATTGCTGCTTTATTGAGTGAAAATGGCATCGCTTCTTTCAAAGATTTGGGGAAAGCATCTAAGAAAAAACTTACTACTATCTTGGAAAATGCTGGTGGACGATACAAAATTCATGATCCTTCTACTTGGGCAGAACAAGCTAAATTGGCTGCTAAAGGTAAGTGGGATGAATTAAAAGAACTCCAAAATGAACTTAAAGGTGGCAAGAGAGTCTAAAAAATATGTTTTAATCTCAGTATAATCTCACAACAAAAAAAGGGGCAGGTATTTATTACTTGCCCCTTTTTTTATACCTTATCTCAAAACTTATTTCCTTTTTACAACGTTTTATTATAATAACTAACTAACGTTTGTTAGTTTTGTGCATTGTATATTTTCTTTCTGTAATGCAGTGGTTGTGTCCTTACCCAACTAGCCCTGATAGAAGTGGTATCGCTGTATGTGCGTTGGCTGCCTAAAAGAAGGCAACAGCGATAAGAACGGATAGCAGGACTTGCCGTTGCGATGAAAGAGGAACCTTTCGCTCCTAAAGGAGAAAGAGAAAAAGATCACAAACAATTATAAAATTTTATGCTTCAATTCTATCCTTTAAAAGTAAAAGATATTCGAGAAGAAACAGATGACTGTAAATCTATTGCTTTGGAAATCCCGCAGGAACTTCAAGAGACCTTTCAATATGAGGCAGGACAGTATCTTACTTTTAGGACCCATATCAAAAAGCAAGAAGTTCGACGTTCTTATTCTTTGTGTTCCTCTCCCTTAGACCAGGAACATCGAGTGGCTGTTAAACATATTCCTAAAGGATTGTTTTCTACTTTTGCCAACAAAAAGCTCAAAGTAGGGGATACCTTAGAGGTGATGCCTCCACTGGGAAATTTTAAAACAAAAATAAGTTCTCGACACAAAAAACATTACATTGCTTTTGCAGCAGGTAGTGGGATTACGCCCATTTTGTCTTTGATGAAAACTATTTTGGAAGCAGAACCCAAAAGTCGTTTTACGTTATTTTATTTGAATAAGACCGTACAGTCTATTATTTTTAAGGAAGAAATCGAAGGATTAAAGAACCAATACTTGGATCGTCTCTCTATACACTATTGTTTATCAAGAGAAAAACTGGATATTCCACTGTTTAATGGACGATTTACTAAAGAAAAAACTTTAGAATTAATCAATACCTTAGAGCTTGATCTCAAAAACATTGGCGAACTCTTTATTTGTGGACCAGAAGAAATGATCTTTGCTGTTAAAGAGGCTTTTGAAGAAGCTAAACTTAAAAAAGAAAAAATCCATTTTGAGTTATTTACTTCGCCCAATGCTAAAAAAGTTAAAGCTACTCGAAAAGAAAAAGTTAAAAGTAAAGGGGATCTATCAAATATTGTCATTAAAGATGGAGAAAAGAGCTTTGAATTTGAGTTAGGAAAAGACGAAGATAATATCTTAGATGCTGCTTTGAGAAATGGTGCTGATCTGCCTTATGCTTGTAAAGGTGGAGTTTGTTGTACTTGTCGTGCTAAACTGATAGAAGGAGAGGTTGATATGGAGGTTAATTATGCTTTAGAACCAGAAGAAGTAGAGCAAGGCTATATTTTAACTTGTCAAGCATTTCCTAAATCAAAAAAAGTAGTGGTTGATTTTAATGTTACGATATAAAAAATGTGACGAAGGGACGATGTGACGTGTGGGGACGTTTAAAGGATTTGATTTGAAA
>JAHDBB010000111.1:0-4762 GCA_020630635.1 Chitinophagales bacterium | reverse complement strand
AAATTAAAAATTCCAAATATGAGAACCCAAGAAGAGATTTTCCAAGCCAAAATTGATGCAGAGATTAAAATCGAACCCAAAGACTGGATGCCAGAAAAGTATCGCAAGACTTTGATTCGACAAATCTCTCAACATGCACATTCTGAAATCGTGGGGATGCTTCCCGAAGGAAATTGGCTGACTCGTGCGCCTAATCTAAGAAGAAAAGTGGCTCTTTTGGCAAAGGTCCAAGATGAAGCAGGACACGGACTTTATTTATACAGTGCTGCGGAGACATTGGGGGCTGAACGAGACCAACTTACGAGAGACCTTCTTTCGGGAAAAGCCAAGTATTCAAGCATCTTTAATTATCCAACCCTGACTTGGGCAGACATTGGTGCAATTGGTTGGTTGGTAGATGGAGCAGCGATTATGAATCAAGTAATGCTTTGTCGTACTTCTTATGGTCCTTATGCGAGAGCGATGGTTCGTATCTGCAAGGAAGAGAGTTTTCATCAAAGACAGGGCTATGAGATTATGTTGACTTTAGCCAATGGAACACCAGAGCAAAAAGAGATGGCACAAGATGCCCTCAATCGTTGGTGGTGGCCTTCCTTGATGATGTTTGGTCCAAGTGACAAAGAATCTACGAATACGGCTCAATCGGTTAAGTGGAAAATTAAGCGAAAGACCAATGATGAATTAAGACAGCAGTTTGTTGACATTTCAGTAGAACAAGCTGAATTTTTAGACCTTAAAATTCCTGATCCGCAACTCAAATGGAATAAGAAAACCAATCATTATGATTTTGGTCCAATTGATTGGGACGAATTTTGGAGTGTGGTAAAAGGCAATGGTCCTTGTAATAAGCAACGGCTGAAAGATCGCAACAAAGCCTATGATGAAGGGACTTGGGTACGTGAGGCGGCTATGGCTTACGCTGAAAAACAAGATGCAAAGAAGGAAAAAGCAGCGTAGTTTTTAATTATGAATGGTGAATTGTTAATGATAAATGCAGTTTGTTTTTTATTTCTTAGGAGCGAACGGTTTATTTTTCATTGCTAGGGAAAGTCCCGCTATTCGTTCTTATTCGTGTAGCTAAGTTTTATTAAGCCAACGCTGCATACACGAATACCACTCCTATCAGGGCTAGTTGGTTGAGGACAAAACGCTTACATTCAAAGGGACGAACGATTTTCAGTATTTACATATGTTTGGGACGACGTGACGCATAAAGGGACGATTAAATTAAAAATAATAGCACAAAAAGAACCAAACGTCCCCTTACGTCCCTTTTTAAAACGCCCCATCGTCCCAATATCAAGTAACTCGACTATCGACTAAAAACAAACTTATGAATAAAAAGAATTGGCCTCTTTGGGAAGTCTTCATTAGAAGCAAACAAGGACTCAGTCATAAACATGTAGGAAGTCTTCACGCAACCGATGAAGAAATGGCTATCGAAAATGCGAGAGATGTCTATACTCGTAGAAGCGAAGGCGTAAGTATTTGGGTAGTAGAATCCAAGAACATCACCGCTTCCAATCCAGAAGAAAACGGTGAGCTTTTCGAGCCAGCACAAGACAAAATTTATCGTCACCCTACTTTTTATGAATTACCCAATGAGCTAAAACACATATAGTCCATGAGAAAAAAAGAAAAACTCTTTCACTATATCTTAGGGATAGGGGACAACTCCCTTATCTTGGGACATCGACTTTCTGAATGGTGCGGTCACGGTCCCGCCTTAGAGATAGATATGGCACTCTCCAATATTGCCCTTGATCTATTGGGACAAACTCGCTCTTATTTTCAATATGCCGCCACCTTAGGAATCGCTCAATTCGAGACGGAAGATGATGTTGCCTATCTTCGTGATGCGAGAAACTTTAAGAATGTCCTTTTAGTCGAACAACCCAATGATGATTTTGCTCATACGATTGTCCGACAGTTTTTATTCGATGCGTATCATTATCTATTCTTGGAAAAACTACGAGAAAGTAAGGATAAAACATTAAGAGCCATCGCTGAAAAATCTATTAAGGAAGTAGCTTATCATTTTCGTTTCAGTTCTCAATGGGTGATTCGCTTAGGAGACGGAACCGAAGAAAGCCATCAAAGAATGCAAACAGCCTTAGATAACCTTTGGCGATACCGACATGAAGCGATGGAAATGACCGATTTGGAAAAAGAAATGGCTGAAAAGGGAATCGGTGTCAACTTAGAAGAACTAAAGCAAGCTTACAACCAAAAGATCGGGGAAGTTTTAGTGGAGGCGACACTCAATGTCGTTAACTTAGATACTTGGACACAAAAAGGTGGCAAAGAAGGAAAACATTCGGAACATTTAGGTTTCATCCTTGCGGAATTACAATGGATGCAAAGAACCTACCCAAATATGCAGTGGTAATATGAAGAAACTATCTTATCAAGAAATGGGACAAAAGATAGATGGGGTCAATCGACTCATGAATGACTATCAAAATCTTTTTAATGAGTTAGGTACAGCCGTTCAGAACAAAGAGAACTTTCAACCATTATTTGAGAAAATCAGTACCAAAGCTCAAATTATACAAGAGAAAATTGTGGACATTAAAGATTTAGAGCTAAGAAATGTAGATAAGCCCAATCACCAGAAATGGGTAACAGAAGCAAAGGACTATTTGGATTCTGTCTATGAACACACTTTTCTGGCGATGAAATTACAGGAGCATCAAGGACTTGGATTTTTCAAAAGAATATGGAAGGCTAAAGAGATTGTTGGAGTACAACAAAGATTACAAGAAGTTTCTCAAGAGTGTATGGTCAAGGGGCAAAAGTATAATAAATCCGTAAATCACGCCTTTCATAGACGATAACAATATGAAGACATTATCCTATCAAGAAATCGGTCAAAAGATAGATGTGGTCAATACAGCAATTGATGAATACCATGTCATCTATGAACAATTGGGTCAAGCAAATCAGTTCCATCCACAGCTTCTTTCTATATTTGAACAATTGAATAAGAAAATTCAAATTCTTCAAAAAAGTATCTTGGAAGTAAAAGACTTAGAATTAAGGAATGAAGACAAGGCGGTTCATCAGGAATGGACAACGGATGCAAAAGATTACTTTGAGTCCGTTTACGAACACGCTGGTTTATCCAAAAAAATTCAGGAATACTTTGAAGTAGATATTTTCGGAAAATCAAATAAGCTGCAAAAAATTACTGAAATGGAACAACAAATCAACGAACTGTCAAAAGTGTGTGTTACAAAGGCAGAAAAATACAACCAGTCTATAGAAAAAGTCTTTGACTAATGACAAAAAAAATCAATGATTTAATGCAGGTTCTTCAAAAAGTGGAAGATCCCGAAATCCCCGTATTATCCATCTTGGATTTGGGAATTGTACGAGATGTAAAAGTGAAGAAGAATAAGGCTATTGTTACCATTACACCAACCTATTCGGGCTGTCCTGCGATGGATATGATCGCTGTCAATATCAAAGCAGCTTTACAAGAAGCCAATTGGGAATCAGAAATCAAAACGGTTCTTTCTCCTGCTTGGACAACGGACTGGATCACAGAAGAGGGCAAACGCAAGTTAAAAGAATATGGGATTGCGCCACCTATTGCCAAAACAACCGACAAAGCCGCCCTTATCAATGAATTTAAAGAAGTTCCTTGTCCTCAATGCCAATCGACCAACACCAAAATGATTAGTCAATTTGGATCAACTGCTTGCAAGTCCTTACATCAATGTAATGAATGTTTAGAACCATTCGACTATTTCAAATGTCACTAACCATCGACCAGAAAAAAACCAATAACTTATGAGTGAATCTCCCATCCTTTTTGAAATACAAGACTCCGTAGGAAAAATAACCCTTAACCGTCCCAAAGCTTTTAATAGTTTTAATCGAACAATGGCTTTGAGTTTTCAAGAAAAGCTAGACGAGTGTGAGAAAAGTAGCGAGGTTCGGGCTATTTACGTAACAGGAAATGGAAAGGCTTTTTGTGCGGGACAAGACCTTAAAGAAGTAACTGATCCCGAACTCAATCCTGGGTTCGATGTCATCTTAGAAGAACATTATAATCCCATTGTTAGACGATTGAGAAATATTCCCAAACCGATTGTAGCAGCGATCAATGGAGTCGCAGCAGGAGCAGGAGCCAATATTGCGTTGGCTTGCGATATAGTCGTTGCCAAAGAATCCAGTAGCTTTTTGCAGGCCTTTAGTAAGATTGGGTTGATTCCAGATAGTGGAGGGACGTATACTTTGCCTCGACTCGTCGGTTTTCAAAAGGCTTCTGCCCTCATTATGTTGGCAGACAATATCAAAGCGGAAGAAGCAGAGCATTTAGGGATGATTTACAAGGTCTTTGGCGATGAAGAATTTGAAGAGGCTTCTTGGAAGATTGCCGCTAAATTGGCAAAGATGCCGACCAAAGCAATGGCTCACATCAAACATACTCTCAATCATTCGCTTAGTAATAGCTTGGAAGAACAACTGGCATTGGAAAAAGAATATCAACTCAAATCATTTGCTACAGAAGATTATGAGGAAGGAGTCGCTGCCTTTTTGGAGAAAAGAAAACCAAATTTTAAAGGAAAATAAGTTTTATAATGATGAATTGTGAATGATAAATTATTAATGGCAGTTCATATTTCTTGTTGTTCCTTGTAAATCCTAAAGCGGTTCAGTTTGTAAAACATTCTGTCCATTCCAACTAGCCCCGATAGAAGTGGTATGAATGCAATGCGTTGGCTGCCTAAAACTTGGCTGCATTCATAGGAAC
>JAHDBB010000110.1:5926-13629 GCA_020630635.1 Chitinophagales bacterium | reverse complement strand
GATTTCTCTTTGTTCGCCTTCATAATCGAAAATAAAGTCTTCTACGGTTTGCATATTTTCAAGTTGCTTTTACCCAAAGTTAATATATTTCCTTCGTTCTTGAAAGGCTTTTGAAGTCATCAAGGCTACTTGACAGGTATAACAAAAATAGTCTTCGTCTTTGATGATTTTGAGACTTTGACAACTTTCACAATAACTAAATAGATAGGCTGGCTCAAATTGAATGGGCTTGGGAAGGTCTAAAGTTTGGATGGCTTTTTCGACATGTTGCCATGATTCGATGGCGGGACAATAACCTGTAGATTGATTGGTAATTTGAGAAATGGAAAAAACCTTTTTTTTGTCGATGGCAAAAGTCATTTCACCTGCTGATAAAACTTCGCTTCCATTGGCACATTGGACGTGTTCTATGTGTCGGTCACTAATGCGTAATTCGTAGTGGGGCAAAATGACAAAGGTGACGACTATGTTGCCATAATCGTCACCTCTTTGGTTATTTTCTTTGAGCCAATTTTCTATGTCCTGTATCGAAGTAATCAACGTTCCTTGATGTTGTTCTTGGATGCGTTGTAGAATGGATATGGGACCAATGTATGGATAAGTTGGTATCATTCTAAATCAGGGATTTCTTCTCGACTCAATACCAATCTAATGCTTCTGGCTTTGCCAGCTTCTTTGGTGATAAATCCTTTTTTTACCAAAGTTTTTATCATACTATTGACACTCGCAGGATCTAAACGAAAATAGTATTGAAAATCAGCATAGGCTGGTGCTTTGCGATTGAGTTTGGTATAGTAATAGATGAAGGCTAAATATTGTCCTTGTCATGGTGTATAAGCTGGTTTCATTTTGATGATATTTACCGACAAAGATATTGAATATATTTGACAGTTGCTAGAGATTGTGTCCTTGCTTGTTTAGACCCGATAGTAGTGGTATTCGTGTCTGAAGTGTTGGCTATCTAAAACGGGGCGACACGAATGAGAACGGATAGCGGGGAGACCCGTCACGATGAAAGAGTAATAACCCTTCTCTCCTCATTAATTTAATCATTTCTAATACTGCACTTCTATGACTCCCAACTTGGCCTTATTCAATATCCAAGCATCAAAGTCGGTGACTTGTACTACATTATCCAATGTCCCATCCAATACATTATAAGTATTTATGGTCGCTGGATCAGCTTTCCAAGCATCGAAGTCTGAAATTTGTATCACTCCATCTTGGGTATAGTCTCCTACATGCAAAACGACTTTTCCATCTTCCATTTCTTTCTGTTGAAAATCACCAAATGCTTGATTCATATTACTGGTAAAATCGTAAGTCATACTCGCTTGGGCAATGACTGGATTGGCACTCAATATGTCTAAATGATTGCGGTGACGAATACAGATATAGTAGTTTTCATCGACTGTTAAATTGGTGAATTGTAAGGCTTCTCCATTGACTCCTGTAATGCTACCATCGGCTTGTAAAATACCTGCTTTGGTTTCTACGACTTCTGTATTTGCCTCCACTAAATCAGGCGTTCCACTTCGCATTTCTACTAAAACCCAATCGACCATATTAGTGGGAATATTGGAAAGGGCTTCTGTTCCTGTATAATTGTAGGGAGCGATATTGTACGGTTGTTCTAAAGGTAAGACATCCGTTAAAAGCGTCTTCATTGTTCCATTTCCATCGTATGCACCTTCTAATAAAACCTTTGTATTGAGTTCAAAAGCGGCGTTTTCAGTCGAACAAAAAATGACATTTTCGGCATCATATTCAAGGATAGAACCACCTGCAGTTGCCAATACTTTTGTTTCAGAAATGGGATTAAAACTTAGAAAGTCAATAGCAAAACAGTTTCTAACAACATGAGTTTGCCAACCATCCGTTGTATAGTACATAATATCATCATTGCCTTTTACCCACATCACATTTTCATTAACTGGAAAAAATACCAATCTCCCCCAATCATTGGTTACTTCTGTATTGATAAGTTCCCAAGAATTGCCTCCATCTGTAGTTTTATACATACCTGATGGACCAATGCCATAAATATTTAACTCATCAAAGGCTTGGATACCTTTAATATAATCGGGTAGTAAAATCGTATTCCAAGTATATCCTCCATCTGTTGAGGTTGCAAAATAATACGTCAAAACGTCACTGTTATTTTCTCGTATGCTAGCAACCAATAACCCATCATGTATGTATTCAAGTTGAAATAATGAACCCAATGGCCAAAGCGAAATTTCTTCCCAAGTATCTCCATAATCATCTGTTTTAAAAATGCTATTCACAGATAATGGATCAGCCCAAGCAGTTCCACTACTTCCAATTTCTACAGATTTGATTTGATATGCTTCCTCGACCTTTTCTTCCCAAGTAAGTCCTCCGTCGTGTGTAACCAAAATGCCTTTTTCATTATAACCATACAAATTGGATAAGGCAACAATTCCATTATTTTCATCAAACATGGCTATGTCCCTGATAGAACGGGTAATGGTGCTATCAGATGGTGGCGGAATAGGTAGATCCGTCCAAGTTGCTCCATTATCGGTTGATTTGGCAAAAAGATTTCCTTCTCCACCACGAGCAAATTGAATACCATTTTCTAAGGCAGTAAGGTATAACCATTCTGTTTCATCAAAAGTCGTTTTGACCTCCCAAGCTTCATCAATACAAACCGACACAAATTTTTCATAAGAAGTATTTTGTGTGGTGCATTCATTAGAAACTGTTACACTAATGGTATAGCAACCAGGAGCTTCATATTCATAAACAGGATTGGTATCTGTGGAAGTATTGCCATCTCCAAAATCCCATAGATAAGAAGTTGCAAAAGAAGATTGATTGACAATTTCTAAGGTCAAGTCATTGAGTTCTGTATCAAACGTAACAATCGGATTGATACAGTTATACTGGTCGCATAGTTCTGAATTGTTTCCCCAAAGCAACTCATCTCCTATTTTGGCACAAATAAGAACCGTTGAGCCTTCATCACCATAAGAAGGAAAAAGGCCATGATCAATATCTCCAATCCCTTCGACCCAAGTAGCATTGTCAAGTTGTTCGATTCCTTCTATATCATAAAACATACGGGGTTCACCATTTTCTAAGGTTCCCTCATATTTATTGACAAGCGTAGCTCCTTGATAGACCCCTTCCGATATTTGTTCGCCAATCTCTAAACCAAAATCGTATATCAGACTCTGATAGCAGTTGGAGGAAGGATAAACTCTATATACTTTTTGATCTTCTACCTTTAAATAACTTCTATTACCTGTTTTGTTATTGATGTACTCTAGTATTTCTCCATCACACAACGTTGTTTTTTGGTAAAAGGTAAAAGATTCAGGGTAAATATCGTATAGGTCATCAAAGTGAGCATTGATGCTCAAACCTTCGATAGAAAAAAGTTCTTCGATGGTTTGAGCTTGTACAAATGAAAACATTCCTAAAGAGAATAGGAACCCAAAAAGAAAATTTAGTTTCATGTTATCAAATTTTTTAGGTTAATAAATATTACACAAAGCTAAAGTCCTTTTATTCTAAAAACAAGGTACAAAAAAACGGATAAATGGCTTAAAAAGGTAAAACATCTCCACCAATTACCCTCATTTTCAAATTATTAAGCGAATCAGAAAATTTCAAAGACATTAGCTTTTAAAATCATTATTGTTGATTTGGAGCGAAGGGTTCAGCACTTCGTCGTCCTAGAAAGTCCCGCTATTCGTTCTTATCGCTGTTCTAGCTATACTCAATCAAATGGTGACTCAAAGTCATCATTTGAATTTGCCTCACTTCACAGCGATACCACTACTATCGGGGCTATTTTGAAAGGTTTTCACCTCTTTGTACGCTGCATTCCAAATAATGATACAAAACTATTTCCATATTTAAAAATCAAAAAATGATTTCATGACCGATCAATGGTCCTACCTTCGTAAAAATGGGTTAAAAAAACAGATACTATCGGTTCTTTCCTTTACCAACTAGACCCGATAGTAGTGGTATGAATGCAATGCGTTGGCTTCCTAAAACGCTGGCTGCAATTCATAAGAACGGATAGCGGGGAGACCCGTCACGATGAAAGACAAACCTTTCTCTCCTCATTCATTTAATCATTTCTAATACTGCACTTCTATGACTCCCAACTTTGCTTTGTTCAATATCCAAGCATCAAAGTCGGTGACTTGTACCACATTGTCCAATGTCCCATCCAATACATTATAAGTATTTATGGTCGCTGGATCGGCTTTCCAAGCATCGAAGTCTGAAATTTGTATCACTCCATCTTGGGTATAGTCTCCTACATGCAAAACGACTTTTCCATCTTCCATTTCTTTCTGTTGAAAATCACCAAATGCTTGATTCATATTACTGGTAAAATCGTAAGTCATACTCGCTTGGGCAATGACTGGATTGGCACTCAATATGTCTAAATGATTGCGGTGACGAATACAGATATAGTAGTTTTCATCGACTGTTAAATTGGTGAATTGTAAGGCTTCTCCATTGACTCCTGTAATGCTACCATCGGCTTGTAAAATACCTGCTTTGGTTTCTACGACTTCTGTATTTGCCTCCACTAAATCAGGCGTTCCACTTCGCATTTCTACTAAAACCCAATCGACCATATTAGTGGGAATATTGGAAAGGGCTTCTGTTCCTGTATAATTGTAGGGAGCGATATTGTACGGTTGTTCTAAAGGTAAGACATCCGTTAAAAGCGTCTTCATTGTTCCATTTCCATCGTATGCACCTTCTAATAAAACCTTTGTATTGAGTTCAAAAGCGGCGTTTTCAGTCGAACAAAAAATGACATTTTCTGCATCGTATTCTATAATCGTATTTTCAAAAGTGGCCAATATTTTAGTGGCGGAAAGAGGGACGAAACTGATTAAATATTGTCTGTCACAATTGATGGTTGTATAAGTTTGCCAAGCATCTGTGGTGTAATAAAGTAAGTTGCTACCATCTTCATACCACATTACATCTTGATCCCCTTCCCATATATGAAATAACTCATTACCTATATCATAATTGGCAAAGTCTGCATATAGTAGACTCCATGAATTACCTCCATCTACTGTTTTATAAATGCCATCTAATCCGCTACCATAGGCTGTTAATTCATCTATGGCTGTAAAACTTCTGATATAAGTTGGTGATTGTACCATATTCCAAGTTTGTCCACCATCATCAGAAGTAGCAAAAAAGAAATCGGTAGTAGGAACATCATACTCATACATTTGTCCAACCAATAAACCATTATCCATATATTGGAAAGTATGAATTGAAAATCCATCAGGTAAAGAAATCGTTGTCCATGTATCTCCATAATCATCGGTTTTGTAGTAATAAAATTCGTAAGAAGCAGCTAAAACCCAAGCAGTTCCACCCTCTCCTATCGTGATTCTTCGAGTAAAATAAGAACCTGCCACTTTTTCTTCCCAAGTGAGTCCTCCATCATGAGTGACCAAAATGGCTTTTTCTGAACTATTGGCTCCATAATGTCCCAATGAAATAATACCATTATTTTCGTCATACATTTCTAGGTATCTAATGAATCGTGTAATTCCGCTATTGGAAGGAGCAGGAATACTTAAATCAAGCCAAGTTTGTCCATCATCAATCGACTTTTTCAACACATCATTTCGATAAGCAAATTGTAATCCATTATCAAATCTTTTGAGTTGAAATATATTGAGATCGTCAAAAGTTGTCTGAGTTTCCCATGTTTCATCTATACAAATTGCAATGGAAGTATCATATTCTTTCGCCTCTGATACACAGTCATTAGTAGCTGTCACTCTCACCACATAACATCCAGGAGCAGCATACTCATGAACAGGATCAACATCTGTGGAAGTATTGCCATCTCCAAAATCCCACGTAAATGAGGTAGAAAAAAGTGATTCGTTTTTTATATCCAGCGTCAAACCTTCCAATTCATAGGCAAATTCTATGATAGGTTGAGCGCAACTATAAAAGTCGCAGGATGTTAAATTACCACCCCAAAGCAACTCATCTCCAACTTTGGCACAGGCAAATACATCTCCACCTTCAAAGTCCCAATAACTGGCAAGAAGTCCATTATTAATATCTCCAATGCCTTCTATCCAAGTAACATTAGCTGGACCAAAGCCTTGTACACCTTCCAAGTCATAAAAGGTACGAGTCTCTCCATTGAGTAAAGTTCCTTGATACTTATTGACCAAAGTAGCCCCTGCATAAACTCCATCAGTCATTTGGTCGCCTATGTCTAATCCAAAGTCATACCACAGGGTTTCTACACAATTAGCATTAATAGAATAGACTTCTTCTCCATCTATTTTAAGATACAATCGACTACCTGTTTGATTATTGACATATTCTAACACCGCATTTTCACAAAAGGTAGTGGATTGGAGAAAGGTATAAGCTTTCGAGTAAGTCCCATCATAGAAGTTGTTATGATACGCATTGATACTTAGACCTTGTATCGAAAAAAGTTCTTCTAAAGTCTGAGCATTTGTCAATGAAAAAGCTCCTAATAAAAGAAGCACATAAAAAGGAAATATTGGTTTCATATTCTTTTATTTTAGGTTAATAATGCATAAAACTTTACAAGATTAATGGATTTTTCTGACAAATATAAAGACAAAAAAAGGATAAAGTACGGCACAAACCGTTCACCCAAAAACCCTAAAACAATGATTATCAAAAGATTAACCATTCCTCTAATATAGTCAAGGTTTGTGTATCTGTATCCAATTCTGCTTCTACACCAATAGGCAAAGTCATCATAGGATGGGTATGACAACAATCATATTCTGCTAAGACAGGGATAGAAGATAATCCCATTACTTCCTGCAAAATCTCATAGGGTTTTCGACCTGTTCCACAATCATCAAACTTTTCATGTTTTCCTAAAACCAAACCGCCAATTTTATCAAAAATGCCATTAATTTTTAAGTGAGCAAAAGAGCGTTCTACAACATCTGCTGTTTTCAAGGAGTCTTCAATCACTAAAATATCGCCTTTTTGAATTTTGGGCATATAAGGGCTTCCATAAAATCCCAATAGCGTATTCAAGTTACCGACGAGCAAACGTCCTTTCGCTTTTCCAGATTGAAGCGTGATCAATTCATTGGGAACCGTCTTCTTTTCTCGGTCTTGTTGTTCCCATTTTAAGTATTCATCCGTCCATTCTTTGGGGTTTTTTAGGGTATAGGGAACTTGGGAATGGCATAAGGTTTCTGAAAAATACTGGAAGGTTTCTTCAACCACTTTTCCCCATTCGCCAAAGGACGCAACTAAAGCTGGTCCATAAAATGTCACCAAATTGGTCTGTGCATAAATGCCCCATAAAATAGCCGTCATATCTGAGTATCCTATGATGATTTTCGGGTCTTTTTTCAGGGCTTCATAATCAATGTAAGGTAAGAGTGAATTGGAGTTGGAACCACCAATCACAGACATAATGCATCTGACCGATGGATTGCGAATCAGTTCATTTAATTCATCCACTCGCTCTTGGATCGAACCAGAACGATAGCCATCATTTTTGCCTGTCAAATTTCCTGCCACCAATTCAAAGCCTTTTTCTTTCAAAAACTTTTGGGCTTTTTCAAAGCGTTTGGGAGCCCAATGGGTTGCGGCAGAAGAAGGAGAAAAAAAGCCAATCGCCTCTCCTTTTTTTAGGGTTTTCGGTAATAAAATATTCATTG
>JAHDBB010000110.1:2869-5826 GCA_020630635.1 Chitinophagales bacterium | reverse complement strand
CGATGCGTTTACCGCTTAATGTTCCGAACTTTATATCGCCTCCTCGATAGGTTGCCCATATTATATCGTCTTCTTGGCGATAGTGAAAGAGGGTTTCTGCTCCTACTTCTCCATTGTTGGTATTAGCTAGTGATTTGAAGTATTTGTTGTGTAATGAAGGGAACATTTTTTAATTATGAATGGTGAATGATAAATTATAAATGTTGTTTGTTTTTGAGTTTTAGGAGCGAAAGGTTGGGGACTTCGTCGTGATGGAAAGTCCCGCTATTCGTTCTTATGAATGTAGCTAAGTTTTGTTAAGCCAACGCTTGTACATTCATACCACTACTATCGGGGCTAGCTCGTTGCGGTCTCTCACTATAGAACTGAAAATTATTACTATGGATTATTGACCATCGACCATTGACTATTTATGGCACTAAGAAATACTTTCCAAATCCAAATAGACCCGATAGTAGCGGTATAAATGCAATGCATTGGCTACCTAAAACGTTGGCTGCCTTTATAAGAGCGGATAGCGGGGAGACTCGTCACGACGAAGCCAAAGACATTCTCTCCAAAAAGAAAAATACGAAAGGAACTTTAACTGTAATCAAAAAACCTTCGCCATCGCTCTCACTGGAAAAGAACCCATTCCCTTAACTTTAGGTGGAACCGCACTAAACAAAAAACCCGTATCAGGCAAGGATTGAAGGTTGCATAAATGCTCGACGATCAAAATATCAGCTCCCAATAAAATAGAGTGAACAGGGCGAGTTTGCCCGCTCGTATCATCAATATTATGTGAGTCAATCCCGACCAATTTTGCGCCTTGATCTTTTAAATATTGAGCCGCTTTTTCGGTCAAAAATGGATAGTTCTCATAGTATTTTTCTGTATTCCAATGTTGGTCCCAAGAGGTATGAACAAGAACCGCTTTGTCTTTTAAATCGTAATTCTGAAAGTGCGTTTCGTCAATAGATAAAGCCTTTGTGTAAGGAACCCGAACAACTAAACCTTCTATCTCTGCAAAATTTTCCAAAGCAACTTCGGATAAGTCTTTTCCATCCTCGTAACGATGAAAAGGACAGTCGATATAGGTTCCTGTATTGCTGACCATCTCAATTTTACCAATTTGAAAACTTGTTCCTTCTTCGTAATATTGTTGGGAAAATTCCCGACTCCAGTAGTCGCAAATAATGGGAGCTGGTAAGCCTTTATAAGTAATCAGCCCATCTTCAATCGTATGGCTAAGATCAATTAGTTTAGTCATCTTTTAATAATGTTCCTTTGATACATTGGTAGCTTTCATTATAAAAACCTTCATTCGTCCAATACCTTTGAGAAGGGGTCGCTTTTAAGATAAAACTTGTATCCGACACCCAATAAACGCTATCAATAACAGCATTGGGCATCCATTGGAGATAAGTCGCTGCAAATAAAAAACTCAAAGAATCTTCTTCTATTTTAAAAAGACCAAAATCGGTATTTTCATCATAAGGATTGGCTAATAATTCCAGTAAATAAGTAGTGTCTTTGGAAATATTAGGTATCCCACTAAAAGACCTTGTTCTTTCACCAGTATCTTGATTTATCAAATCTACCTCACTTGACTCATACAACTCTGACATCACCAGATATTGGTTCAATACATCCATTTCACCGACATAGTGATGAACACACATAGCATCTTCCATCTCTTCTGGTGCATCTACGAGTAAAGTATCTCCCTTAGCAGTCTTCAAAAATAAAGTATCTTCTTCTTTTTTAAACTTGGTCGAATCTACTGTTATAAACTCAACATGCTGTTTTTTCAATTCATTAAAAGTCGCTTCTGTGATGGTTTCAAAATAAACCAAACTATCTAAATGTAGTGTATCGTCAAGATGATACCAATAAGCGATATTGAGATTTTCTGGTGTCCATTCCCATTCGATATTTTCTTGACCCAAAAGAGCCAGACAAGGTATAAACGCTAATATAAATCTAAGCACCTACCAAAATTTTTTGATCCAATGTTTCTTTAAAGTTCTCTTTATCATCTACATGAAAAACAATGGTTTGAAATGTCTTGTTAAACCCATATAAACGAGATAAAGTTCCTTCTTTTTTCAAACGAATCAAAATATTAGGCTTATCCAAATCTTCAATTGGAGACATCGCAATCGTTGTATCATCCAAAGCAATGCGTTTATTCAATAATTCGACTTTTTCTATATCCTCCAAATCAATGGTCACTTCACTAAAAATTCCATATCTCAAATACAATCGAGTATCTTCTATCACAATCGGGCGTTTACTCAAAGAACGAGTCATCCCAAAAATTTGTAATCCAGAATAAATGCTTAAAGCGGTCAAAATCCAAGCAGCCATTACGCTCCATCGTTCTAACAAAAGATGAAAAACAGTAGCCTCAATCAAAATAATGAAAATCAAGGCAAATAAAACCGCCATCACCCCACTTTTTTGATGATAAGAAAATTCATTGGGACGAAGTATTCTTTTTTTCCAATTAAAAAAGCCGTAGTATATCACCGCTACTTCTGTCGAAAATAAAGTTGATACTCTTGCTGGCATGATCTCATTGGTAGCATTCTTTAATGCCGTAAAAAAGTCAAGATTAGCTGTTTTTTGATTTTTAAAACGCTGACGAGCTTGCCACATTTTATAACCCACTGTCAATAATACGGTAGTTTCAACAACAGGAAAAACCCAATATTTAATTTGAGTCAAAAGCGTTTGTTGATTGGCTGGCAAAATATAACTCGCTATCAACATTCCAATAATAAAAATCGGAACGACTGTTGTGTTAGGAATATCTTTTTGGCGAATTAAGAAAAGATAGATCAAAGGAATGGTCAATACTAAATCCAAAGTAACGCCAATAGAAAGTTGTTTTGGATTTTGTAAAAAGAAGGGTGATTGTACTAAAACAATCAAAGAAATCAATAATAAAATAGGAATACCAAAGGTGAGAA
>JAHDBB010000110.1:0-2769 GCA_020630635.1 Chitinophagales bacterium | reverse complement strand
GTTTAAAAATTCTTGCTCCACTAGCTTTTTTTCTTACTACAAAAATACACTAATTCTAGCTTTAAATCAAATAAAAAAACCCTATCAACTTTATAGGTCAATAGGGCTTCATTATTTTATTTTCAAGCCAGTCACTCGTCACCAGTCACTCGCCACCTGTCACTAATTTACTTTCTCAAATACTTATCCAAAAACTTCAAAACCGCTTCATATCCTTCTATCTCATTTTCGGACTTCAAAAACCCATGACCTTCATCCTCAAACACAATATATTCGACAGGTACACCATTTTTACGTACTGCCTCCACAATCTCATCTGACTCTACTTGCAAAACTCTAGGATCATTAGCCCCTTGTAAAACCATCAAAGGCTTCTCAATATTTTTGGCATGAAACAAGGGAGAGATTTTGTGTAAACGCAAGGAATCGGCTGTGCTTGGATCACCCATTTCTGCAAACATGGCTTTTCTAAAAGACTCCCACCAAGGCGGCATACTTTTCAATGTTCTCAACCAATTAGAAGGACCAAAAATATCGACACCGACTTCAAAGGCTTGGGGATGGTAAGTCAATGCAGCCAACGTCATGTATCCGCCATAAGAACCGCCCATAATTCCGACCTTATCCATATCAACATACCCCAATGACTCCAAGTATTTTTTACTTTCCACACAATCCATCAAATCCGCTTCTCCATGTTTTTGGTCATCCGCTTGATTAAAGGTTTTTCCATATCCGCTACTTCCTCGATTATTGACCGCCAAAATCGTATAGCCATGATTGCATAAAAATTGAGCAATAGAATTATAACCCATTCGAGACTGTCCACCAGGTCCTCCATGAATCATCAACAAAGCAGGCACTTTATTCTCTTTACTTGCTCCATGAGGCTTGTACAAAATAGACGGAATCTCCAATCCATCAAACGACTTAAAAGTAATATGTTCGGGTTCTACCAAATCATCTGGATTAATTTCTGGATTCAGATTATCTGTTAATTGTTTGCAAGTAGCTTTTTCAATATCATAGAGATACAAGTTACTCGGTTGTTTCGCTGACTGAATACTAAAGACCATCAACTTTTCACTTTCTGAAATTCGCACACCACCAATTTCTCCTTCTGGCAAATTGGGAAACTTCACTTCTTTTCCACTAGCTATATCATAAATTTTCAAAGTTGTTTGAGCATCTTTATCAATCCCTACGATTCGGTATTTTTCATCAAAAGACGTATAAGCATAAGCCACACTTGCCCCTTTTTCTTCCAAGAATTTTTCCTTTTTACCTGTCGCTAGATCATAACGCATCAAGTAAGAATATTCGCCTCCCTCATTCGTAGTATAAAAAAGAGATTTGCTATCATTACTAAATCCACTTGACCGATAAGAGGCTGTACCTTCATGCTCGGTAATCAATTTACTTTCTTTCTTCTCCACATCATAGAGATACAGATTATTGTCCGATGTCGTATTCGGCTTACTCAATACAAAATACTTCTTATCATCCGAAATGTCATTTAAGGTCAAATTCTCACTATTTTCATAAATCATCTCTGGTTCCATCACATCCAAATTCACCTCATAAACATCCGTGAGTTTTCCAGTTCGTTTAGTAGAACCCAAAAAGAAGGATTGTTTATCTCGGCTAAATCCATAAAAGCTATACCGATTGACCGAAGAAGTATCAGGAGTCAATTCTTTTTTATTCCCTTTTTCATCCACCATAAAAAGGTGATAAATCTCATTTCCTTCCGTATCACCTTGATACAAAAAGGCATCATTTTTAGGAAAATAAGCACTTGCCCACTGTGCGCTATTATCCGAATGCGTCAATTGTGTCATCTTTCCCGTCTCCAAATCAATCGAATGCACATTGTAAACACCCGACTCATCACATCCAATCAACAACTTCGTCTCATCATGATTAAAACCACTTGCATACACGCTCACATTATCCGTAAATTGCTCATAAGAGTACTGTTTGACCGATTGAGCATCCAATATCAAGACACTCAAAAGCCCCAACAAAAGACTTGTAATTTTGGTAAGGTTCATAGGAAATCTTTTTCTGGTTAAAAAAATA
Source organism: Chitinophagales bacterium (assembly GCA_020630635.1). Lineage (GTDB taxonomy): Bacteria > Bacteroidota > Bacteroidia > Chitinophagales > UBA2359 > JAHDBB01. Next base: position 687 of record JAHDBB010000110.1, on the reverse strand, counting down.
TTAGTCAAAATACATAAATGTTTCTTAAAGACCAATAAAACACCCAATAAGTTGAAATTTTCAAGTACTTTTGAATGTATTTAGATTTTTAGAAGCGAAAGGTTCAGAGCTTCGTCGTCATAGAAAGTCCCGCTATCCGTTCTTATTCGTGTCGCCTTGTTTTAGGCAGCCAACGCTACCACACGAATATCACTACTATCGGGGCTAGGTGGTTGAGGTTGCTCCGTAATAGTAACTGAACCATTTTAGAATTTTAAAATTAAAAATTAGAATTTAACCCATTCGAGGCTATTTTTGAAGGAACAGAACATTAAGGAAGGTATCGTTGTCAAATTTCCACGAAACACCACCCGTTTTCCCGACGTTGAAACCACAACCACCTAGCCCCGATAGTAGTGGTATCGCTGTGAAGCAAGGCATTGTAGGAACAGATAGCATCTGTTCGAGAGGCTAGAACAGCGATAAGAACGAATAGCGGGACCTCCCAACACGACGAAGCCTCCACCCTTCGCTCCAAAAAGAAAAAAACCAGCTTTATTTCATTCTTTAGGATGAAGCCACAAAACCAACAGAAAAACAAAATCTTTACTTCATTCTTTAGGATGAAGCCACAAACCCAACAGAAAAACCAGCTTTACTTCATTCTTTAGGATGAAGCCACAAACCAAACCTTTACTTCATTCTTTA
>JAHDBB010000109.1:6612-13645 GCA_020630635.1 Chitinophagales bacterium | reverse complement strand
CATAATTTTCCCTCATTATTGATAAAAATATCTCTTTTCTAAGAGAACAACCTTACTCTCCAAATAAATTAATGACTTACCTCTCCAAGTCAATAAATACTTAAATGTAAATAATTGACTCATTTTGTGAATGTTCCTTTTGTTAATAATACTGGTAATGGTTTGGCTATAACGATCAAAAACGCCTTGTTCAATTAAAAAATAAAAGGACGCAAGTATCATTGTGGAATACTTTACTTCTGATACTTCATTTACTTTACAACTTATACATATTTAAATCCACTTTACTATGTACTGGAAATTTGTTCTTTTAAAAATATTAAAATTACTAAGTTTATCTTGTCTGCTTTGCATTAATTTTATTGTATTAGCAGCAGACGTAGGAGATGCAGGAGAAGTTACTGCCCGTTATGACTCGAATGAAATCTTACCCGTTTATATGGGTAATGGTATCGATATTCAAGATGTCGCTTTTTGTGCAGATATTAATTCTCAAGCACCACAAGTTGGAGATGATTACACAGTTATCAGCCCTCCAGCTTCTATCCCCAATCAGGCTCAAATTTCAGCCGTTTTAAATGCAGTCTATGATGGATATAATCTTTATCCAGCAGTCCAACAAGCTATTTGGTACTTTAGTAATCCTGGTTATAATCCACCAAGTAGTGGTGCTCAAAACATTATTAATTTGGTTAACAATGGAACATATCAACCTTTACCAGATGTAGCCTGGATGCAACCAGTTAATCCAGATAGACAGATTCTAGTGGGAGCCAATCGCCCAAGCTGCTCTTTTGATTTGAGCAATGCAACGGTTACTCCTATTAATCCTACAGGTTGTACACCTTCCTATGATGGACAATTTGTATTTAACAATCTACAACCCAATGAAATGTATGAGCTTACTTATACAGATAACGGGACCAATATAGGTCCCATCAATGTTACAGCCGATGGAAGTGGCAGTGTGGTATTAAGTGGTTTAGATCCTGGAAATTATAATAATTTTGAGATTACATCGACTTCAGAGGTGGTCTGTTTCCAATGCTTTATACAGCCTGCTGGCTATGATTTGACTTATACAGAAGCCCCTGCTTGTCCTATTTCAGGTCCTTCCTCTACTCCTTCTACTACGACTGCTATGGCTCCCACAAGTGCCACAAGCGTCAATTGTGAAGCGATTGCTGCAACTTGGAATAGTCCGACAAATGCTCTAGCCAATGATGGAAATATTGCAAGTGTTACTTTATCGCAAGCGTTATTGGGCGTGAGGGCTTCCCATTGTTTACATCTTACTGGTTTCAACTTTAATGTTCCTGCCTGTGCTGTTATTACGGGTGTCAGTATGGACTTAGGAGCCACCTCGACTTCATCAGAATCAGAAGATAGAATTATTCAGCTATTGAATAATGGCTCTTATATTGGTAATAATCAAGCCATTGGTAGTTGGCCTACCTCTGGAACTAATAGTTATGGAGGAACCACCAATACTTGGGGAGCGGCTTTGACTCCTTCCTTAGTCAATAGTGGAGCATTTGGTGTAATTGTCAAAACGGGAATTGATATTCAGCTATTTAATAATACAGATGTCATTGTAGGAGTAGATTACGTAGAAATGACTGTCCATTATACACTACCAGAAGTTTGTGCAGAAGAAGCGGTTTCTTTCTCGGTCACCAATTCACCTGATGTTACCAATTATACTTGGACTGCTCCAGCAGGTGCTATCGTTGAATCAGGACAGGGAACCAATGCTGTAGTCATTGATATGAATAATATTGCTGAAGGTTGTTATGATGTATGTGTAGATGTACAGTTTGAATGTACTGGTAATGAATCTTGTTGTTATACTGTCAATGTCACAGATTGTTGTCCAGAGTTGACTGGTGTAACAGATACAGGCACAGATGCTTGTTATACAGGTACTCCAATTGATGTGATTTATACAGCCACAACTGATGCAGGCACAAATGGGACAGAGTATAATATTGTTTGGCGGGTAGATGGAGTCGAACAAGCAGGGCAAACGGGCGATCAATTTACATTATCTATTACGCCAGATGATGGTTGTACCGTCGTTAATACACCCAATGTTACTGCTCAATTATATTGTAATGCTATAACTGACTCTATTGGTACACCAATGGCAAGTTCATCAGGAGCTTATCGAATTTATCCAATACCTGTCGAAGGTGTAGACTATACGGTTGTTGAACAAGATTGTCAAGTAGAAATCGTAGACAACTGTGGTAGTTTAGATATTACGAATGATCAAGGCGGTGGAGCTATTTTTACGATGGCAGAAGGTGATCCCGACCAAACAGTTAATTTTACTTTGCGTTCTGATGCTAACGCTCCTGTGGGTTGTGAAACGACTTTGGGTAGGACGGTTTCTTGTATTACTTATGACTTGGCTTTGACGAAAGTAGTGGATAGTACAGTCGTTGCGTTGGGCGATACGGTTACTTTTACCATCACTGTTTACAATGAAGGAACTGGAACAGTTACAGGTATTGAAGTTACTGACACTTTGCCTAGTATACTGACTTATGTGGGTTACACTTCTACAGTTGGAACTTTTGATGGGTTGACTTGGCTACTGGGAACTTTGGCTCCAGGTGATTCTGCTGTGCTAAATGTAATGACTACTGTGGATGATTATGGAGTGATCATTAATGAAGCTGAAATTTCGGCTACCAATGAAGTAGATATTGATTCAGCTCCTAGAAATGGGGATCCTGTTGAAGATGATATTGCCCCTGCTTGTGTCAGTGTTCCCATTGAAGAATGTCTCAATCAAGAATTTTCTTATGCTTTGACAGCTCCTGGAGGTCATACACTCTATGAATGGTATAAAGATGGCGTACTCATTGCTGGAGCCAGTGATTCCGTTTATGTTGCAACAGAAGCGGGTTCTTATACCTATGTTGTTGATGCAGGAGTAGAGGGTAGTTGTGAAGCAGAGTTATGCTGTCCTGTCATTATTGAAGTCATTGATTGTTGTCCAGCAGTTAGATGTATCAATTTGAATGTAACCAAAAGAGAAGAATAAATAGATTGTTTTAGATTTTATATCCAACCGTTGTCTTATTAGATATAAGGCAACGGTTTTTTTTATTACAAATTCCCAAAAACAAGGAGACTCGCCCTAAACAAATACAATAAACTGACTTTTTTGCACTAACTTTACAACTCACCAGCTTACACACCCTTATGGATTTTATTAGCATTTTCGACATCATCAAAATTGGTGTTGGACCTTCAAGTTCCCATACAATGGGACCTTGGAAAGCAGCTCAATCATTTCTATCACAACTTATTGAATACCAACACTTTCAAGAAGTCAAAGAAATTTATATACATTTGTATGGTTCATTAGCCAAAACAGGTAAAGGACATGCCACCGATGTAGCGGTTCAATTGGGCTTGATGGGGTTCGATTTTGAGACCATTGATACCCAAAGAATTAACGATTATTTAAAGGAAATTTCAAGCACTCAAACGCTTCATTTAAATCAAGAAAAAAAGATGGGTTTTGATCCTAAAAAACACATCATTTTTCACAAAAAAGAGGCTTTAGCATTTCACCCCAATGGCTTATGTTTTGAAGCGTTCCTAAATGATGAGACAAAGATAGATGCAACTTACTTTTCAACTGGTGGGGGATTTATCGTCAAAGAAGGACAAGAGCATCAGACAGAAGAAGAATTAGCGATGCCTTTCTCTATTGAAACCGCCAACGATTTATTAAAACATACTCAAAAACATCGTCTTTCAATTACGCAATTGGTTTGGCAAAATGAGCGTGTCTTGAAAAGAGATACCGAAATCCATCATCAATTGTTTCGGATTTGGCAAGAGATGCAAGATTGCATTTATAGAGGTTGCCACTCTGAAGGAGAATTACCTGGCGGGTTGAAAGTCAATCGAAGAGCTGCCAAACTCAATCAATCTTTAATCGGTGAAACTACTTATGATTCTTTAGGAGATTGGATCAAGGTCATTCAATCAAAAAATTGGAACTTTAATCAAACCAATAAATGGATCAGTTGTTTTGCTTTAGCGGTCAATGAAGAAAATGCGGCTTTGGGTCGGGTCGTAACGGCTCCTACCAATGGCGCAGCAGGAATCATTCCAGCCGTTTTGATGTATTATTACTGCTTTGAAAAAGTGACTTTAGGACAAATCGAGCAATTTATTATGGTGGCAGGAATCATCGGCAGTTTGTTTAAAAAGGGCGCAACTATTTCGGCAGCGGCAGGCGGTTGTCAGGCAGAAGTGGGCGTTTCTTCAGCAATGGCGGCAGCGGCTTTGACCGAATGCAAGGGCGGAAGTGTGGAACAGGCTTTGATGGCGGCTGAAATTGCGATGGAACATCATTTGGGTTTGACATGCGACCCCGTAGGTGGTTTGGTACAGATTCCTTGTATTGAGCGCAACACAATGGGGGCTATTAAGGCAATTACGGCTAGTAATATTGCGTTAGAAAGTGACCCGTCTCTAGCTAAAGTTTCTTTGGATTCGGTCATTAAGACGATGTGGCAAACGGCTCAAGATATGAACACCAAGTATAAGGAAACTTCGGAAGGTGGATTGGCGACACAGGTTTCAGTTAATTTGCCAGAGTGTTGATCTAATGATTAATGGATAAATACGGTTCACTTTGTGTTATTCTTTTTTAGGAGCGAAGGGTATTGGCTTCGTCGTATCAAAAAGTCCTGCTATCCGTTCTTACCGTCCTTGTAGAGCAAATTCGTGAATTTGCTCTACAAGGACGATACCACTTCTATCAGGGCTAGCTGGTTAAGAACAGAACTTCTTAGTGCCAGTTAATTGTCTTAACTCGAATTATTAAGAATGTGGTGAATTTACAGAATTTTTGCAGTTCAGATACCACGAACCAAATTCGTGTATCAGTGGCAAAAGTCACACAATAATTGAAAAGGTCTCATCGTCCCCAAATCAAATATTCTTAAAAAAACCAATGTTATGAATCACTATAAATTTTTATGTTTTTTAGCTTGTTTATTTTTTTTAGCATCTTGTCAGAAAGAACGTCCCAAAGTATATGAAGTTCCCAATGATATACAAGTCTATATAGATAATTTTGAGGCAGAAGCGCAAGCTAGAGGACACAGCATCATTGTAGATGACTTGGTGGTAGAATTTGGTTTTAACTTAGAGGCAGATGGTACTGAAGCAGCAGGACTTTGTCACTATGAAACTACAGATGTTGGACCTCGCATACAATTAGACACGACCAGCGAAAACTGGCAAGCCCATTTAGAAAGTCGAGAGACCTTGATTTTTCATGAATTAGGACACTGTGTTTTAAATCGTCCGCACATCAACAATACCTTAGCCAATGGCAATTATAAAAGTATTATGAAAGCCAGTGGAGAACCCATTTTTGCAGCTTTCAATACATTCAAACGAGACTATTATTTAGATGAGTTATTCAATCCAGGTACACCTGCACCTGATTGGGCAAGTGGGATTGCTTATAATGCCATCGCTGGAGTGGATAGTAACTATGTCTTAAAAGAAAACTTCAATAGCAACTTTAATAACAACTGGCTTACTGGAGAATTTGATGTTATTTTAGCCATTGAGGATGGTGTTTACTCTTTAAAATCAAATGTGGAGAATCCCATCTATGTTTCCAGAGTACTCAATATTGATACCAACAAAGATTTTCAAATAGAAACGAGTATCAAAGTGATTCAAGGCGCACAGTTTTCTAACTGCTTGCTTTGGGGTAGTAAAGAAGGAGATAATAACAACCCTGCTGAATTGTATCAATATGGCTTCAATCAAGACAAAGACTGTATTGTTTTCAACAATAAGACGGGCGATTATGTCAGTCAACCAACGAGTGCTTTAGTCGAAGGTGAATTTAATAAATTGACGATTCGTAAAGTAGGAGATAAAATGTACTTTTTTGTCAATGAAGAATTTCGAGAAGTTACGGATTTTATGCCTTTTCATGGGAATGAAATAGGGTTTTTGACTCCTGGATTGACAGAAATGGAAGTCGATTATGTGTATGTTTTTGAATTCTGAGTGACTGGTGACGAGTGACTTTCGGTTCTTTATTTCATTTTTAAGTAATTCTTATGGCTAGTTTTAAAGATTGGATGGGTGCATTTCGATTGCGAACTTTACCGCTTTCGCTTTCAAGTATTGCATTGGGTAGTTTCTTGGCATTGGAAGCTTGTGGGGCTTCTTATTGTACAGGCGAAAAGTCTTTTAGCTGGCTGATATTTGGGTTGGCAGTATTGACGACCTTATTTTTACAAGTCTTATCGAATTTAGCCAATGATTATGGGGATAGTCAAAAGGGGGCGGATAATGAAGGACGTATTGGTCCACAAAGGGCGGTACAAAGTGGAGCGATCAGTCCCAAAGCAATGTTTAGAGGGATTGTGATTTGTTCGATTTTGGCTTTGTTTAGTGGCTTATACTTGGTGTATGAAGGGACAAAAGGGCTGGAACTCTCTTATGGGATATTTTTTGTGTTGTTGGGATTAGGAGCGATTGCAGCGGCTATAAAATATACAGTTGGAAAAGGAGCTTATGGTTATTCTGGATGGGGCGATGTATTTGTCTTTTTGTTTTTTGGAATTACGGGGGTGATGGGTACTTTTTATCTGCATACGCATGTTTGGGATTGGACCGTCTTGTTGCCTGCGGCTTCGGTGGGTTTTCTAAGTGCTGGCGTTTTGAACTTGAATAATATGCGGGACATCGAAAATGATGCGAAGGTGGGAAAACGGACTTTGGTGGTCAAGTTGGGAGCTGAAAATGCCCGAAAATATCATGCTTTTTTGTTGGTGAGTGCCATTATTTGTGCTTTGCTTTATACTTATCTTCACTTTCAATCTTGGACTCAGTTTTTGTTTATCTTGGCATTTCCTTTGATTTTCTTGAACCTAAAGGCGGTCTTTTCGATTAAGGAAGCGAGAAACTTAGATCCTTTGTTGAAAAAATTGGCATTGACGACTACTTTTTTTGTTTTGACTTTTGGGATTGG
>JAHDBB010000109.1:0-6512 GCA_020630635.1 Chitinophagales bacterium | reverse complement strand
TGTTGAAAAAATTGGCATTGACGACTACTTTTTTTGTTTTGACTTTTGGGATTGGACTCATGATTTAAGGTGACTAGAGGATAGTGACTGATGACTTGTGGTTCTACATGGTTTTTGCCACGAATACACGAATAGGATTCTTGGCATCTGAACCACAAAAATTCTGTTAATTCTCTGAATTCCTAACAATTCGAGTTAAGACAATTGACTGATACTAAAGAGTACAGACCTTTCACAAATAGCCCCGATGGTAGTGGTATCGCCTGTTGTGTGTTGGCGTGGGTTGCGGCAAGGCGAAGGCGATAAGAACGGACAGCGGGACTTCCCATAACGATGAAAGACGAACTATTCGCTCCAAACAAACATCTATAAACAAATCAAAAAACTTCTCGAAGATTTCTTTAAAAATTATTGACCTTCAACTATAGACTATATGAAAGAAACAACTACTCTCCTATTCATTCTACTTACCTTTATGGCTTGTAAAGCGACCAAATTCGCCTCCACTTACCAAACAGAGACTTTAAAAATCCAGCAACTTTCTCCAAATCTTTATGTTCATATCTCTTATTTAGCGACCAAAAGTTATGGCAATGTGCCTTGTAATGGGATGATTTATGTTGCTAACGATGAAGCCATTATTTTTGATACGCCCGTTGTAGATAGTGTCTCTGTGGAATTGATTGAATATGTCGAGCAAAAACTAAAGGCTCCTATAAAAGCGGTGGTTGTCAATCATTTTCACGTAGATTGCTTGGGCGGATTGAATGCCTTTCATCAACATGGGGTCGCTTCTTATGCCAATGATAAAACTATTGAACTAGCCAAACAAAACGATGAAATACTCCCACAAAATGGCTTTTCAGATGCCTTAGAGCTAACGATTGGAGATCAAAAAGTCATCAATACTTATTTTGGGGAAGGACATACACCAGACAATATTGTGAGCTATATTCCCAATGAAAAAGCGTTGTTTGGTGGTTGTATGGTTAAGTCACTGAATGCAGGAAAGGGCAATTTGGCGGATGCCAATGTATCGGAATGGTCTCAAACAGTGGGTAAAGTAAAAGCGACTTATCCTGACTTAAAATATGTCGTTCCTGGTCATGGCAAAACTGGTGGAACAGAATTATTAGACTTTACAGCCGATTTATTTTCCGTCACAACTCCGTAATATCTTTTCACATCTCCAAAATTTATCTCTCTTAATTTTTGAATCCTTGCTATATCCTTTATATTTGACGTACTTTCCCAAAGACAAATCTAAAACCTGTGAAAAAAATATATACTTTTATATTATTCATTGCCTTTTTAGGGTTTTCTAAAGACATGATAGGGCAAGACGTGCATTTTTCTCAAATATTCGCCACACCGCTATTTTATACCCCTGCGGCTACGGGAGATTATGAAGGAGAATGGCGCATTATGAATACCTATCGAACCCAATGGCGACAAATATCCAGTCCGACTCCTTTTGTCAGCAATGCTCTTGCCTTTGACAAACAATTCAATCACTTTGCCAATCGCTTTTCGGCTGGTTTGATGTACATCAATGACAATTCGGGAAGTGTACGCATAAAGTCCAATAAGGTCTATCTTTCGGGAGCTTACCACAGTATTTTCAATCAAAAAAGTACTTGGCATGTCGGTTTACAAATCGGTTTTGTCAACAAAGGATTAGCCAATGATATGACTTTCCCCAATCAATTTAATAATGAAACAGGTGCTTTTGATGCGACTTTACCCAATGAAGAAGTCGGATTAAATTCTTCTGCGTCTTATCTAGATGTGAATTTTGGGGCTTTTTGGCGTGGAAAATTGGGGCGATTGGCACCAACATTGGGCGGTGCGATTTTTCATGTCAATAATCCAAAAGAGTCTTTTCAAGGCGAAAATGAAAGACTTCCTCAACGCTATATGGCTAATGTCAGCATTCGTTGGAATATCACCGATTTATTGGATTTGACCCCTTATCTATTGGCAAGTTATCATGCCAGAGCGTCAGAAGTATTGGGCGGTGCAGACGTACGATTGCATTTTCGCCCCAATGGTGCTGGACTCAACTATATTTTTGGAGGAGCTTTTTATCGGTCAGGTATAGATCGACTTACGGATGCGCTGGTCTATAAGTTTGGTTTAAATGTCCAAAATCTTCGTATTGGGATTAGTTATGACTCCAATATTTCAGAGCTTCAAACGGCTTCTAATCAAGAAGGAGCTTATGAGTTGTCGTTGATTTATATCAAACCCAGTTTGCGACCTTCCAAGCCGCAGGTTCCTTGTGATCGTTTTTAAATGGAGTGACGGGTTTCTGGTGACGAGTGACTTTGGTTTTTTCCTGACTTCATCCTAAAAAATAAAGTAATTTTTTTTCTGTATTTTTTTATTAGGAGCGAAAGGTTCAGCGTTTCATCGTATTGGAAAGTCCCGCTATTCGTTCTTATTCGTGTGGCTAGGTTTTATGAAGCCAACGCTTCTACACGAATACCACTACTATCGGGGCTAGTTGGATTTGGCAAGTACTTCTTAGTATCAGAATAGTGACGCAGGGACGATATGTGACGTAAGGGGACGTTACTTTTAATCAATCGAACTAACTTGTCTTTGAAACAAAAAATTAAACGTCCCCTCGTCCCAAAAGCAAGTAACGAACAGAAAAACGTCCCCTCGTCCCAAACCACGAACTAAACCACATAGAAAAAACAAAAAAATGATTACCTCTATCAAGTATATACCCTTTTTATTGTTGCTTTGTATCTCCCTATCCTCCATACAAGCCCAGTTACCCCGTTCCATTGAGAATATCCCCGCCAAACAACTCAAGCAATTTGGAGAAGGAGCTTTAGCGGCTGGCGATGCTTTTTCTGCCGCCACTTATCTAGAGCGTTATTGTTCGCTCAAGCCCAAAGATATGAACGGTGCTTTTCAACTTGCCGAAGCGTATCGTCTTTCTCGCAATTATGAAAAAGCGGAAGAATGGTATCTAAAGGCGTACAATGGTGATAAGGAAAAAAATCTCAAAGGCTTGCTTTATAATGGTCTGATGCAAATCCGAAATGGGAAGTATGAAAACTGTGAAGAAAACTTGGTGACTTTTAGAAGAAAATATCGAGAGGGAGAGGATGTACAAGCCCTTCGTAAAAAGGTAAGAATTGCTTTAGAAAGTTGCAAAGAGGCTTTGCGTTTACGAGATACGGTTCCTGTTGGCTTAACGATAGACCGTTTAGACCCATCTATCAATCACGCCCACATTGAGTTTGCGCCTTTACCGCTCAATGATACGACGTTGATTTATGCGTCTTTGAGATCAGACGAAACTATTTTTCAAAATGACCAAGATAAAAATAAAAAAGTAAGACAGTTTTACATGGCAACAAAGGAAGGCGATCAATGGAAAGATGCAGGTTTATATGAAGCTCCTTTCAATGTCAAAAATATGGATACAGGCAATGGTGCTTTATCACCAGATGGACAACGTTTTTACTTTACCCGATGTGAACAAACTTGGCGTGATAAGGTTGTTTGTAGCATTTATCTAAGCAAAAAAGTGGGCGATGAATGGTCGCAACCTGAAAAATTGGATAAGGTTATCAATGATCCGAAATATACGAGTACTCAACCGACTGTGGGCATTGAATCCTTTAGAAACCAAGAGGTTTTATACTTTGTTTCAGATCGTCCAGAAGGCAAAGGTGGAATGGATATTTGGTACAGTCTTTTTAACTCCAAGACACAAGCCTTTTCGCCTCCACGCAATGCAGGAGTCCGTGTAAACACCTCTTCTGATGAATTGACACCTTATTATGATTTAGCGACTCGTACCCTTTATTTTAGTACCGAAGGCAGACCAGGAATGGGCGGTTTTGATGTGTTCAAAGCAAGTGGCGAAAAATCGAAATGGGAAGATGCTGTCAATGTCGGTTATCCGCTCAATTCTAGCTATGATGAACTCTACTATATCTTAAATGAAGATGGCGAAACAGGTTTATTTACCTCCAATCGCCCAGGTGGAAGTACCTTTAGTCATTCGACCTGTTGCGACGATATTTATGCCTTTAAGCCAGGTCCAATTCCGCCACCTGTCAAAAAGGATAAAGAGGATGAAACAGACATCGCTGAAAATACGCCCGATGATGAAGATGGTAACAAAGACAAGGATAAAGCCGTAAAAATCCCAATGGTCGAAGGGAATATTTTTGAGGAAGTCGAAGCAGGCACGCCTCCTCCCCTTTCCAATGTCAATATTACCTTGTCCAAAAAAGAAGAAGATGGAACACTTAAATTTATACGTTCTTATTATACCAAACCAGATGGTTTTTATAAGTTCAAATTAGAAGAGGGAGAATATGAAATCAGTGCAAGAAGCGAAAATCATTTCACGAATACTAAAATGATTGTGTCCAAAGACGATACCATTCGTCAAGATATTAGCTTAAAGCCTATTGATAAAGGTCCCATCATTATTCAAAATATCTACTATGAATTTGATAAAGCCAACTTGACTCCAGAGGCTCAAATTACTTTGGATCAAACCTTAGTCAATATCTTACAAGATAACCCTGCTATTATTGTCGAAATTAGTTCGCATACGGATAGTAAGGGAAATGATGTCTATAACTCCAAACTTTCTCAAAGACGGGCGGAAAGTGTGGTAAAGCATTTGATTGCGAGGGGAATTGATGCGAGTCGTTTACAGGCGAAAGGTTATGGAGAGTCTCAACCCATCGCTGATAATACGAATGCAGATGGGAGTGATAATCCAGAGGGTCGCCAGCAAAATAGACGGACGGAGTTTAAGGTAGTTGGAAAATTGGATCAAGAGATTGAGTATAAGAAATAGGTGGTCATACGGTTCTGACCGTGGTTTTTGGGACGACGGGACGGTTTCGATTCTGTTCGTGGTTGGGGGACGATGGGACGATTTCGGTGCTTTTCGATTAACAACCTATTACTCGTCTCCTCGTCCCAACATGTAAAAATAGAACTGCTCGTCTCCTCGTCCCAACATGTAAAATATGAACAGTTCGTCCCTTCGTCCCAACATGTAAAAAATGGACTGATTAATAACATAAAACTTCAAACAACTTCGTATGAATAATTTAGGACAATATTTAGAAGACAATCCCATCATTATTGGAGTGATTGCTGTGCTATTTTTGATAGCTGCATTTTTATACATTCGTGCCAGTCAAAAGAGGAATGAACGAAACCGCAGAAGATAAAACCTTATACAATTTATTTTATGATTATAGAAGTGGCAGACCGCCTAAAGGTCGTGGAAGAGTATTACTTTTCCAAGAAATTAAAGGAAATTGCACGACTTAGAAAAGAAGGTCGGGATATTATTAATTTGGGAATTGGAAGCCCCGATTTATTGCCCAGCTCAGCGACCATTGAGACGCTCCAAGAGACGGCAACTCAAAAGGATGCCAACAAATATCAAAGTTATGTCGGCATTCCAGAGCTGCGGGAAGCGATGGCCAATTGGTATCAAAACATTTATGGGGTTTCGCTGAACCCTCTAAATGAAGTAATGCCTTTGATGGGTTCTAAAGAAGGGATTATGCATTTATCGCTGGCGTTTTTGAATAAAGGTGATACGGTTTTAGTTCCCAATCCTGGTTATCCAACTTATGCATCTGTCAGTAAAATCGCAGAAGCAAACTTACAGTATTATCCTCTAAATGAAAAAGACCAGTGGCGACCTAATTTTGAAGCTTTGGAAAAGTTGGACTTGGCTTCTGCTAAAATTATGTGGGTCAATTATCCCAATATGCCAACAGGTGCAAATGCAGACTTAAAGCTTTTTGAAAAGCTGATTGCCTTTGCAAAAAAACACCATATTTTATTGGTCAATGACAATCCTTATAGTCTGATTTTGAATGACCAACCTTTGTCGATTTTGCAAGTGGATGGAGCCAAAGAAGTGGCATTAGAATTTAACTCTTTGAGTAAATCCCATAATATGGCTGGTTGGCGTGTTGGAATGGCGGTGGGTCATTCGGACTACCTACAAAGTATGCTCAAAATCAAGAGTAATATGGATTCGGGGATGTTTAAAGGCATTCAAAAGGCTGCTGCAACGGCTCTTCAAAATCCGATGGAGTGGCATACTGAACAAAATAACATTTATCAAAAAAGACGGACTTGGTGTGAGAAGATTATGCGAGAATTGAACTGTGTGTTTGATACTCAACAGACGGGGATGTTTGTGTGGGCAAAGATTCCTGATTGGGCGGAAGGGAGCGAGGCGTTTGTCGAGTATATTTTGAAAAATACGGATGTTTTTATTACGCCTGGATTTATTTTTGGGAGTGCTGGCGAGCGTTATGTTCGGATTTCTTTGTGTTCAGATGAGGCGATATTGGAAGAGGCTTTGCAGCGGATTAGTTTGTTGTTTGCGATTGCATGATGGTGATTGGTGACGGGTGATGAGTGACTTTTGGGCTTCATCCTGAAGAATGAAGTATAGCTTAATTTTCCGTTCTGTTTGGGGCTTCATCCTAAAGAAT
>JAHDBB010000720.1 GCA_020630635.1 Chitinophagales bacterium | reverse complement strand
CATTAAAATGAATGGAAGCATCTCCATCTAAAACAACCAAGCGATAACCAAATTCTAAGCGAGCGAGAACCTGAGTTGTATCCGTCACTTGATTATAAACGACATCATACCTTGCAAAGATAGACTCTTGCGGGACTTCAGATGACAATTTTGTGTATTCTTCCTTCTCACAAGCAACAAAGGATAAAAGGATTCCTAAACAGACTAGAACTGATTGGATTTGTTTCATTTTTTTAAGGTTTTAGGGATTGTTGTAGAAATAAATGTACAAATTTTAGTAAAGAGATTTTTTGATAGATAAGGCAAAAAACGTAGTCATAGCAGAGCTAAGACGAGGCTTTTTAACGAAATATCATAAAATATCGACGCTAAAAATGAATATTTATTTTTATAGCAATCCTAGAGTTAATAATTTGATTGAATTAGAAAACGAGTTGGTTTCTAATTGCTTTTAATGTAGTTCTAGGTTACTCAATAAATATTAAGGTTTGGTTGAAAAATGGTAAGGGGAGTGTTTGGAAATTAATGGGTTAAAATCGTGTTTCGATTAGTATTAACTTACTTACAAGATGTTTTATTGTTTGAGGGTGGTACTTTTTTAAGTAATGGTTAAATAATAAATTCCTCATTTGTAACAAAGAGACTTTTTGATGGATGAGGCAAAAAACGTAGTCATAGCAGGGCTAAGACGAGGCTTTTTAACGAAATACATCGGAAAGTATCGCAGTTAAAATGCGGAAGTTGTTTTTTTATCATTACTAAATCAAGGAATCGTCTCTATTCCGACCCACTTATAAACGTCGTCTATCTTTTGAAAAGAAAAACCGACTTGTGTGCCTTCATTTCAAAGAACGGATAGCGGGGAGACCTGTTGCGATGAAAAACCAACCCTTCTCTCCAAAAAAGAAAAAGCCACCCTTCCAAAGAAAGATGGCAAGTTATTTTATTCATTATGTTTCTAAAAAGCCTACATCAACACCCCATTTTTAGGCTGTATCGCTGGTGGTAAGTCGGTTTCTCCCAGCATTTCCCGAAGGTCAATTTCGATGACTCGACAAAGGGACAACATCGGAATATCATTGGGCAATCCTTCAAATGGATTTTCAGAATAATCTCCCACCAACTCCATCGTTAAGTAAACCCATGCAACTAATATGGAAAAAGGAATCGAAACCCACGCTCCAAATTCGCCCAGATCATGGAAGGCAGAAACCATCCCAAAAGGCAATAAAAAAATAAAAATACCGACAAAGATTTGGCTCATTCCTCCATATTGTCGAGGCAAAGGAAATTTCTTGATGCGTTCACACTTTCCTTGATGCACATAAAAATCATAAATCAATTTTTGCAATTCCATTTGACGGAAATCATCTGTCAAACCCAATGCTCGCAAACCTGCCAAGTCTTGTGACTGTTGATCGAGGATTTGAGTCGCTGTATTTTTATAATTAATTAAGCGTTCATACTCATCTGGTGGCAAAAATATCTTGAGTTCTGTACGAGTTTCTTTATCATTCCAAAGTCCAACCCCCAATGTTTCCATACGCTCTTTATTCACTCTTGCCACATGTCCTCCTTGACTGACATGTTCCCAAGCAGTAGGAATCAACAACTGACTTCGCAAAGCATACAACCACGCCACATGACGATACATGAGCTTTTGGTGAATGGCTTTTAGTTCTTCATCACTATAATTTTTATTCGTAAACTGATTACCTATAAACGCTTTGACAGCAGCACCCCAAGCTCGACTACTATTGATAATGGCTCCCCAAATTTTACGAGCTTCCCACAAACGATCATACGCTTGATTATTTTTAAAACCCACATAAAAGGCAACGGCTGTACCGATGATAGACAAAGGCAACCAAGGGATATTGAACCAAGAAAAGTGGAAAAATTCATGAACCACTGTCACAAAGACCATCCAAATAGTAATCCATATAAGATGTCCTCCAGTAAAACGAACAATTCCTCTAAAAGAGATATTTTTATTTACAAACATATCATTATCATTTAGGGTGCAAAATAAGTAATGTTCCCTAAACTTTCATAAGTATGCTTTATTTTTCTATAAGTTTCTTTAGGAGCGCAATATATATTGCTTCGTTGCGACGTAAAGTCCCGCTATCCGTTCTTATGAACGCTCTAAAAATG
>JAHDBB010000108.1:3854-13708 GCA_020630635.1 Chitinophagales bacterium | reverse complement strand
GATAGTCGATAGTCGATAGTCGATAGTCGATAGTCGATAGTCGCAAACGAAAAAAATAGAATAGGGTTACAAAACTTTGGGAATCTTGGGGACGATGGGACGTTTTAAAAAGGGACGTGAGGAGACGTTTCGGTTCTTTTCGTAGTTTTTATTTCTCTCCATTGATTCAGTCGATTATCAAAAAATTAAACGTCCCCTCACGTCACATCGTCACTTTCGTCCCGTTTTCATTATTAAGAAGTTGTGTCCTCAACCAACTAGCCCCGATAGAAGTGGTATTCGTGTCGAAGCGTTGGCTTAGAAAAACAGAGCCACACGAATAAGAACGGATAGCGGGACTTTCTAATACGACAGCGCACCGAACCTTTCGCTCCTAAAAATAAAAAAGTACGTCCATTGATATGAACGCACTTCTTTCAGGGTACAGAACTAAACATTTTTTGACTCAATTATCAATCTGTTTTTCAAAAAGGTGGTGGTAAATACTGGGGAAGTGCAATAATCAATGCTTGAATCCATTTGTAATCAGATGGTTTTAGTGGAATGATGAATCAAGCAAGATTGATAGAAGCCATAAATTGTTTATTGCCAATAAAGTTTATGAGCATAAATTCCGTCAGTGGTTCTTAATCTCAAAATATAAATTCCAGGAATCAATTCATGGGTATTTAAAAGTAGTTGTTGAGTAGATTCCTTAGCTTCAGTGGCAATTAATCGTCCTTGTAAAGAAAATAATTGGCAATTTTGGATGCCATTGCCTTCTACTATAATTTGCTGCTGATTAACTTGTGGTATAATTTCTACATCAGTTGCATTGTGAGCAAGAAGGGGGATATGCGTCCCTAATATGACCGTTGATTGAGCTTGTTGTACCTGCATGTTGATCGGTACAGCCATCTCATCTATCGCTTTTATTTTAATGATATTGATATTGAAAGGAACTCCTTCTGTCTTGCCGATAATGGCATCAGACATCGCAAAATCTATGCTCATAATCTCGCCTCCACCTGATATATCCATTTGGTCTGTTCGCACCATCCCAATATCTATCTGTCCATCTGAATGAAAAACCTTTTCGATGGTCAATAGATCAGATTCCAATGTTCCTAACCAATTTTCGCTATAATCAAATAAAAAAGATTCTTCTTTGATGAATGTGGGATCGTATTGAAGCGTAAAAGCGACACCATAAAAGTTTTCTACAGGATTGTCTAACTCGCCTAATAAGACCTTTAAACTAACTGTTTGTCCTTCTGCTACTTCTTCGGGCAATTCTAAAATCAAGTTTCCTTCCAAGTTGCTTTCTACTTCTGTTTTACCTGACTCATGGGTTTGATTGTAGTTGAGGCGGATCGCTTCGACATCATCCGCATTGACAATACCATCTCCATTACAATCGGCATGTTTGGCATTTTCACCATTGAATTGAGTCGTTGTCCAATCCTCCACAGATTGTCCAACCCAATCCGTTGAAGCACCATTTCTTGCCACACCTGTCGTTCCATAAACAACCCCTAAATCTAAAAGATCTTCATTGTTGGCAATTTGGTCATAGTTGACATCACCAGGAAATACTAAGTCTTCGGGTAAAGTGGTAATGGTAACTTCTAATGTATCGTTACTATTATTTGCATCTATTTCCCCATCTGTTAGTCTAAGGATTATTTGTAGGTCATAAGTTTCGTCTGGTAAAAAGTCATGGGTTCCTATGATAAGTGGATAAGTTTCACCTCCTGCTAAGGTAGGGGTAATATAATCATAGGTTAATTGGTATTCGCCATTGACCCAAAAATCAACGTAAAACGAATCAATCGCTTCGTCACCAAAATTCATCACCTCGATTTGAACTTCAAAATTATCGGCGGCTTCTATGGTTGTTTCACTGGGTTGCAATAATTGGGTAATACCCATATCCATTACTAATGAATTGGCTTTTAGGGCTAAAAAGGAGCTAAAACAGCTTATAATCAATAGGACGTTGAGTGTTCTCATGGTAATTGTGGTTTGTAGGAATCGTAAAAATAAATAGGTTCTATGAAAAGTTTTGTGGTTCAGACGTGAGAACAGATGCTATCTGTTCCTACAAGGTTTATTTTCAATAATTCCCTTAAGAAGAGGCTTTTCGGTTTTATCGTTCTTTTCTTAATAAAAAATCATTTTTTGCTTTAGGTTCATAGGGACAAAAATAGCCTTATTCCCTGCCTTCATTCAAATACAAAATTTACATTTTATGAGTAATCAAAACTATCATAAAAAAAATAAAATGTTGTAAATCAATGCATTAAACACTTTAATCTTAATAACAAAATGGTTATTTCCATTTAAATTCTTGACTTTGTATCTTATAAAATCATGACAATTTTGTGAACAAAAATATAAAGTATTATTGGCAAAGATGCACCTTTTTATTTACTTTTATGAATTAAAAAAACAATCCAAAAAACATAAAAAACTGACTATCAAATACTTACAAAAACAAAACACCTTTTTTTATGAACAAAAGCCAATTAATTGAAACTTTAAAAACCCTCTCAAGTAAAGAAATTAAACGATTTGAGACCTTTGTTGCCTCTCCTTATTTCAACACCAACCTTAATACGAATCACCTATTGGAACATATCCTAGACTATGGACCTGATTATGATGCAGATACTTTGAGTTTAGAAAATTGTTTTCGCCATTTATTTCCCACCGAAAAAACAATTAAACTGCAAAAGGTAAGAGATCAAATGTCCATTTTGTACAAATTGCTCAAAAAGTTCCTAGTTTTTGAAGCTTGGCAAAATAAAGAAGGGGATCAAGATTTAGCTTTATTGGAGCAGTTGAGGATGAGAAGACTTTATAAGTTGCATGGCATTCATTTTAAAAGCATTTATGAAAAGATGCAGCAATCACCTTACTTAGATAGAAACTATTACTTACTTCAGCATCGTTTGATGGAAGAAGCTGAAGCCAACTTTATGTATCAAGAGGTACGCAAAAATCAGGGTGAATTGTTGCAACAAAGTGTAGATCATCTTGACCAGTTTTATGTATCCAAAAAGATGGCTCGTATGATTGAAATGCTCAATCGTAGTAGTATTGTCAACACACAATTTAATCTCCACTTTATGGAGGAACTTGAAACTATCTTGGAGAATAAATCTATGGACCATTTAGACATTCCTGCAATCAATGTCTATTTCCAAGTTTGCAAAATTTTTAAACACGCAGATGAAGATCGCTACTTTTTTGAGCTTTTAGAATTGTTGGAACAAAATAGCCAGTACTTTCCTAAGACAGAAGCAAGGACGCTTTATCGAATGGCTCAAAACTATTGTATCCGTAAGATTAATAAGGGCGAGGAACAGTTTTTAGGAGAACTTTTTAGGATTTTCCAACGACTTTTGAGTAGTCAAATTTTGATTGAAAATGAGGAAATCCGTACGCCTGATTACGACAATATTATAGCAGTGGCAGTAAGGTTAAAAGCGTTTGCTTGGGTGCATATCTTTATGGATAAATATACAGACTTGTTGCCTGTTACTGATAAAGATAATGCTTATCATTATAATCTCGCTAAGTTGTATTATGAGGAAAAAGATTTTGATAAAGTCATTGACTTGTTGAATACGGTGAAGTTTACGGATGTGTATTATGAGATCAATACCAAATATATTTTGATGAAATTGTATTATGATCAAGATGAATTGGATGTACTTTCTTATTCGGTCATTGCATTTGAAAAGTTGGTAAAACGTAATAAGCAAATTTCCTCTCAAAATCGAGGAGGTATTATTAATTTTCTGTACTTCTTGAAGAAGTTGTCAAAGTTGAAAAAACAAATCGGCTATAAGGATAGAGTGTTTATTGAAAAGCAGAAGATTAAGGTTTTGGAGTTGATGGAAACTCGTACGCCTATTACGAATATTAGTTGGATCAAGGATAAGTTGAAGGAGTTGTAGTTTTTTTGGTGATGGGTGACGAAGGGACGTTGTGGTTCAGTTCGTGGTTTGGGGACGATGGGACGTTGTGGTTCAGTTCGTGGTTTGGAGACGATGGGACGTTTTAACAAGGGACAGACAATTTTCGGTTCTTCTGTGATTTTTGCCACAAATACACGAATTTAATTTCTCATATTCAACAACCTGTTATTTTTGAAAAATAAACGTCCCTTTACGCCACTTTCGTCCCAACATGTAAAATATGAACAGTTCGTCTCTTTCAGCATAAACGTTGTGTCCTTAACCAACTAGCCCCGATAGAAGTGGTATCACCAAAGGGCTTGGCTTGAGACCACAAGTCAAAAAGACTTGCGGTAGAGGGAGGCTTGGTGATAAGAACGGATAGCGGGACTTTCCATAGCAACGAAGCACCTAAACTTTCGCTCCTAAAAACAAAAATGAAAAAAAAATTTCCATTAGGCAGCGTTTTTATTTTTAGGAGAGTCTTGTCTAAAAATGCTCACCGTTTACGGGTTTATCTATGACTGAAAAAGAACTTATAAAAGCGTGTATGCGAGAAGACCGCCAAAGTCAGCAGCTTTTGTTTCAAAGGTATGCTGGCAAGATGTTGGGGGTTTGTATGCGGTATGCACGTAATCGTCAGGAAGCGGAAGATATTTTGCAAGATGGGTTTATTAAAGTGTTTGATAATATGCACCGCTTTCGTTTTGAAGGTTCGTTTGAAGGGTGGATTCGACGAATTATGATTAATACGGCTTTGAAGAGTTTTAAGAAAAAGAGTTTTAAAAACGAGCAAATTGGCTTGGAAAATTATCAGGAGGATAGTTGTGAACCAGATATTTATAGTCAACTTTCGGAGCAAGAATTACTCAAAATTATTGGGGAATTGCCTGATGGATATCGGGTGGTTTTCAATCTGTATGTCATTGAGGGATATAGCCATAAAGAAATTGGCGAGCTTTTGGGTATCCAAGAAAGTACGTCTCGTTCTCAATTGACAAAGGCACGTAAGCTGTTACAGCAAAAAATTTTAGGCATTTTTAAATCGGCGATATGAAAGACACCTACCATAGTGATGATATATTGCGAGGTAAACTACAGGATTATTCTGTGGAGACACCTTTGCATTTATGGGATAAAATTGATCAAAAAAGAAGTTTTTCTTATAAGGTCAAAAATCAGTTAAAAATTCATAAGGTCAAAATTTCTTTGGCATTGTTGCTTCTATTGCTTTTGGGCAGTTGGGGCATTTACCATTTCACCCATACTACTCAATATCCAGAGATTGCATTTACCCCTTCTATTCAAGCAGCAGCATCCCAAAATTTAAATAAAGGAACTTCTGTTGCTACCTTAGCTAATGACTTACAAAGTAAAAAGACACCATTGACTTCATCCGTCAATGAAAAATCGGTTGCTTTAAATGAAATGGTAACTAGCGAAAAAGACACCAAAAAACCTGCTCAACAGTCGGTGACTTCTATTGATAAAAATATAAACGTAGATCCTCTTGAACAAAAAAATCTCATTGATAAAAATCAAAATACTGTTGTAGAAAAAGCACCTATTTCGGTTTTAGCAAAATCGGATTCTTCTCATAAAAAAATAACAAAAGTCGAAAAAACTTCTCAAAAATCTACTTCACAAGTATTTAATGAAGTGGTTTTAAATACAGAACAACCAAAGAAAAATGGCTTTATTGCTCCTAAAAATGTTTTGGCTCAATCTACTCCAAAGCCTTTTGCATTTACACCAAATTCTATTTTAAATCGCAAGGATTTTGTGATTCCCAATGAACAACTTTCTTTATCGTTGGATACGAAAACAAGACCTTTTGATAGAGGTTGTGCAGACTTTAATAGAAAAGAAAAAGCTCGTTTTTCAGTCGATGCATTTACTACCTTAGATTACAATACCAAATTTTTGGGAACCCAAAACAACAATACTTTAGAAGAGCCTGACAACTATATTCAACAGCGAGAAAATACAGAAACTTCACGATATGGTTGGGGAGCTGGCGCAAGAGTTTCGGTTATATTTCCAGTCAATGTTTCTTTGAGAACAGGGCTTTTTTATAGCCAAATTCATGAGCGTTTTAATTATGAAGATACCATGGCCAATCGTACAATTATTGTGACGGTAATTGATGATGCTACACAAACAGAATCGTCCGATACCGTTAGCCAAGCAGGTACACGAGTCATGGAGAGTTTCAATTATTATCGTATGTTGGATATTCCATTATTAGTAGGTTATACCATGCATCGAGGCAATATGAAAATAGGAATCAATGGTGGTGTACTGTTCAATATTTTTATGAAGCAAAAAGGACACATTCTTACTACTACCTATCAACCAAGCCGAATTAATACCAATGGTATCGAAGAGGCAACGTCTTATTTTCAAGAGACCATTGGTTTTCAATTGTATGGTAGCTTAGAATTGGGATATGCCATCAATGATCGAATGGATTTTATTTTAGAACCCAATATTCGCCACATGGTCAATTCTGTCACACAATTTAATCATCCGATTAGTCAGCGTTATACAACCTATGGTCTGGCAACAGGTTTGCGATTTAATTTTTAATTTTTTTATTATTCAAGGCAGCACTTTTGCAAGTTAACATCTCTTATAAGTACAAGCAAGCTTGCAATATTTAGCAAATCAGGAATAGTCAAAAATAGTGATTCATTTTTCTGTTCCTTTCAAATATTCAAAAAATGAAATCTTACTTAATCACCATCATACTGGTTATTGGAAGTTTACTGGTTATAAATTCGGGTTGTAAAAAAGATACAGATGTTTTCATTCCTGACATTGATACAACAGGTTCACAAGGAGGAAGTAGTGATAGCAATCAAGTCATTATTTTTGGTTGCATGGATTCATTGGCTTTAAACTATAGTGATTCAGCAACCGTTGACGATGGTTCTTGTTTTTACGAAGAAGATATTGTTTTGGGCTGTACTGATTCATTGGCCAACAATTATAATGAAGAAGCCAATGCGGATGATGGTTCTTGTGTTTATGGAGTAACAGGCAATATCAATAAGTTTTTTGAGGCAATACAAGATGAACCGATGACTTATACTGTCAACAATGATTTTTATGATGTAGCCATCACTCCAAATGGTACACGTTTCATTTGTCCAGCAGGTCTTTTTACTTATCAAAATGAAGAAGTGGTAGAAGGTGAAGTAGAGTTACAAATTCGAGAACTCTACACCAAAGGCGATATGATTCGTTATCAAAAACCCACTATGTCAGATGGAAACCTTATTTACTCAGATGGCGTTTTTCATATAAAAGCCTATAAAGATGGAGAAGAAATAAAATTAGGACAATACTACAATATTCGCATTCAAGTTCCTAATCAAAATCCCGACAATAACATGCAGTTTTTTGCTGGAGAAGAAACAGAACCTTTCAATTGGGAATGGGTACAAGACCCCAATGGAGAAATTCCAAGTATATGGGCAGGCGCACAATGGGAAGATGATTCTTTAAACTTGGGATTCGGATACGAAATATTCTCTGACCGTTTGGATTGGATCAACTGCGATGCTTTTGTTGATATTCCCGAAAATGAAAAAACAGAGGTGACTGTAACTTTAGAACCCGACCTGTACACCAATCAAAATTCAGTAGTTTTTATGGTATTAGATGATATAAATGCAGTTGTTCAACTTTGGGGCGATCCCACCACTATGAATTTCAACATGACTGGAATGCCCATCGGTGAGGCGATCACTTTTATCGTGATTGCAACGACAGAAGATGATGTATACGATTTTGCTATGCTAAGTACCACTTTAGAAAACGATCATATGGAAACCTTGATGCCTGTTGAAACACCTTTAGAAGAAATCGAAATGATTTTAGAGGCTTTATAAGAGGGTCGGTAGTTTTCAGTCCATAGTCGATGGTCCATAGTTGCTGTTCATTTCGTAGTTAGTCCACAGCGTTCAGCCATCAGCTTTTATATCGACATTCGATAAAGTTTAGTTTTTAGGTGATAGTGATTTTTGGGAGCGAAAGGTTGGATACTTCGTCGTTACAGAAAGTCCCGCTATACGTTCTTATGCTAAAAGCCTCGCAAAACTTCTTAGCTCTACTGCGTTTAGCATACCACTACTATCGGGGCTATTTTAGATTAGACAGTACTTTTGAGTTTCTATTTTTGTGTTTCCCAATAATCATAAAATAAAGAAAATCCAGTTTATAGCTTCGCTTTCAAAAAAGCGTTTACTTCCAAAACTTCCAGCACGTTCTGTGTTGGGAGTTTTTTTATGGAAAGTCAATGGTCAAATACGGTTGCAATTTTTCAAACAAATCTTCATCAATCAAAAACGATTTGGTTACTTGTTCAATATCTGTATAAGGACCATGTTGTTCTCGTATTTTGACAACCGACTTAGCCACATCAAAATCCAAATAAGGATGATCTCTTAATTCCTCTACGGTAGCCACATTGATATTCATTTGTTGAGGTTTTGTTTGTTGAAATTGCAAAGAGTTTTTTATACCTTCAAATTTCTCATCCATTTTATAAACTTCCTTGAGTTGTTCCAATGAGACAAAACCGCCCAATGCCTCTCGATATTCTACGATTTTATTCGCAAAAAAATCCCCAATCCCTGAAATCTTTTTCCATTCTTCCACACCCGCTGTATTTATATCAATGACGATGGGTTTAGGCTTTTCGGCTTCTGGAATGATGATATAATCTTCCAAACGCTGAAAGTCATCGTCCTTCATCGCATAGATTTTTTTCAAATCTTCTTTCGTCTTAAACCTTGCTCCCGTTTTTAGATAATTTTCGATGGCTTGTCCTACATTAGCATTTAGACCCAATTTCATGGCTTTTTCTTTAGTCAATTCATTGGGATTAAACTCGGTCAATTCTATGGGAATATCTGCTTTTTCATCCTTGATTACAAGTTCTTTTTCTTTTCTTTCGATTTCTATATAAGGTTCTAAGACTTGGTACATTTCATCAGTCAAACCATACATTTTTTGGAAGTCTTCTTTTTTGCGAAAGTTTGCACCAGTCGCCAAATATTTAACGATTCGCTCACCCAACTTTTCTGAAAAGCCCAGCTCTTTCGCTAGGTCTAAGGTTATATTATTGGGATCAAAAGCAAAAGGAGTCAACAATAATTCAGGAGCTTTAGGTTTGCTTTTTTGTTTTTTACCAAAAGACTTTTTAGGATATTTAGTAGTATATTTTTGTCGATCAGGAATCAACATAAAACTTTCGAGTTGTTGATAATCTTGTTCGCTCACCCCATGTATTTTCTGAAAGTCTTCCTTTTTATAAAAGCGTCCTCCCTTCTCCAAATATTTATGAATATTGCTTGCCACAAATTCAGTAAAGCCTAATTTTTGAGCCTTTTCTTTATCCAACTCATTAGGATTAAACGTAAATAGCTCGTTGGCAGGAATAATTTGATTATTATATTTTTGATTAGAGTATTTAGCTTTAGAAGTTTTTTTCTTCTTTTGCATCAAGGGCAAAACAGCTTCTATCTCCTTTTGAAAGGCAGAAAAATCTTGGGATGGAGATTTGATAAAATAAGGAAATAAGGCTGGAATAATCAAACTGACAATAATAAGGATCATCAACAGTAATACTCCATAACGGTCTTGTTTGCTGACTGAAAAATAGTCTCGCAAAAATTCTCGCATGACACTTGATTTTTAATTAAATAATAAACTGTTGAGATGAGGTAGATAATGATGGTTTTTAGTCCATCAAGATTTATTTTCTTTATCTAATTGTGTTTTGATTTTACGGACTTTATACACAGATAAACCTGTAAGTTCAACTACATCTTTTACAGACAGACCTTTTTTCAAAGCTCGTTTCGCTGTAACTAACTGTTGTTTTTCTAAACCGATTTGTTC
>JAHDBB010000108.1:0-3754 GCA_020630635.1 Chitinophagales bacterium | reverse complement strand
CCTTTCTCTAAACCGATTTGTTCACCTTCTAAAAAGCGAATATCTGTTTGTAAATCATATTCTATAGGCATCATATTCCTTTGTTTTGAAGTTATGTCTTGAAAATTACGGATTTTTGATAAGATTTCCAATTGATTGGCATACTTTCCAAAACGTAATGAGTCTGTTTCCAGTTCCTGAATTCTTTGAAAAATCTGTTGAATAAGCTTTTCTGGAGACTGATTTTCAAAGTCTGTAAGAATGGTAAAAACGACTTCTTCGGCAGAATTGGAAGCAATAAATTCTTTGTATGATAGCGACCTAATATCTAACAAAGTATAAGCAAACTTAAAGTTTTCTTCATCGATTTTATCCTTCATACTCATTTTGTCATTTCCAATATAGATGACATATTGTTTTACGAAAAGTTTATGTAATCTTGCAAACTTAATTCGATATTCAGCCATTCGCCAGACCATATCTTGTGCATTGGATGATTGGAACTCTATGTGTAAAATATAAGGCTTTTGGTTTTTAGGTATAATCTTTCTCGCAAAATCTACTTCTCTTTCTATGGTTTTTCGTTGATCTTTTCCTAATAATTCGCTTTTGACTTTGTTTAAATCTATACCTATTAATTTACGAATTAAAGGAATGTAAAGTTCTTCTATATTCTCTCGAATGATATTATCATAATTTCTGGGAGTCATTTTTTAGTTTTCTGTTCTATTTATACAATGCAGCTTGCTAGCTTTTGCAAGCGATTATTTTTAAGAAAAATGAATACTTTTTATAAAAAAGTAGTTTTATTTATTCAAAACGATAGATTCTTATACTTTAAATAATTGTATGCTTATCTTAGCTTTTTTAAATTATTATCTATCTCCAATCATGCATAGAGCTTTTTATTTCTTATCGACTATATTGATTTTTAGTCTTTTACTGTCTCCTGTGATGGCTCAAAGGCTAACACCTAGCACTAAAACAGACCTCAAAAAGTTTATTGAGAAACAGATGAAAAAACGTAAAATACAAGGGGTCAGTATCGCTCTTGTAGATGGGCAAAAGATTCTTTGGTCGGAAGGTTTTGGATTGATGGATGTGGAAAAAGGGATTTCTGCAACTGAAAAAACAATCTATCGAGTCGGGTCTATCTCGAAACTGTTTGTAGCTACTGCTATTATGCAACTACACGAACAAGGTAAATTAGACATTGATGAATCTGTCCAAAAGTATTTACCAGAGTTTAAACCCAAATCTCGTTTTGGAAAAACCAATAACATTACTGTTCGACAACTTCTAACACATCACTCTGGATTACCTTCTGATGTATTCGATAGATTTTTTGCAAAAGAAGTTCCCCCTTTTCAAAGCATTGTTGATTATTTAAATGAAGAATATGTTTGTACAGAAGCCGAAACAGTTTGGTCTTATAGTAATGCTGCTTATTCGACTTTGGGTGTAATCATTGAGCGAGTTAGTGGTCAAGATTTTATCCAATATACTGATGATATGCTGTCAAAAATGGATATGGATTTGTCCAGTTTTGAAGTTAATTCTACAATGGAACAATACTTTTCTAAAGGATATGATCGCAAGGGAAAATTACTTGATGAAGGTTTTATTCGAGATGTTCCAGCAGGTATGTTACATAGCAATGTGTTGGATATGAGTAACTTTATCATGACCGTCTTAAATGATGGAAAATATAGAAATAAAAAACTCTTAAAATCTGCTACTTTAAAAGAAATGCATCGTCCCCAAAATGATGATATAGCATTGGATTTTAGCGAAAGTATTGGCTTATGTTGGTTTGTCAATGGCAACTGGGATTATGCTGGTGGAATGGTGGAACATGGTGGAGATACTCGCACTTTTCACGCTCAAATGAGTGTCTTACCTAAACAAAATATGGGGGTAGTTGTCCTTACTAATTCTGAAGGTGGTGGAGCTGGTTGTCGCTATATTCACAATGAAATTGTAGAGAAAGCTTTGATAGATTTAAGGGATTTAAAACGTCCTAAAAAGGAATCTAGTGAAAAAATAAAATTAAATAAAAAACCCAGTGTCCAACTATTAAAAAAATACAAAGGAACTTATGCCATAGGACCGATGTTGGCAGATTTAAAGATCAAAAAAAATAAATGGCTGGAAGCTAAAGTTGCAGGAATTAAAATACAATTGGTTCCTAACTCAAATAAAACATTTACACCTCGATATGCTATCGGTTTCCTTCGTTTTCCACAAAAAACACAACAAATTATTTTGGATAAAGTAGGAGATTATGAGATTTTGAAACAGGTCGAAAATGAAGATACGACACTCTTTGCTCAAAAGATTTTTAAAGTCGCTCCTAATAAAACTTGGAAAAAAAGACTGGGCTTTTATGAGCCTTTGGAAGAAGCCAATAACGAATTGTTTAAGTCTTTTGAATTGGCAGAAGAGAATAATGCCCTTGTCTTAAAAGTTATGTTCATTGATGAAACTCAAGCGGTGGCAATGGGACTTAATCCTGTCTCTAATAAAGATGCGGTCATGTATGGTCTGGGACGAAATACAGGAAATACGATTCGTGTTTATGAAAAAAATGGTCAGGAAATCCTTAGATATAGTGGTATTGAATTGGTGAGGAAGGAGTGATGTTGATAAATGGGACGATGGGACGTTTTAAAAAGGGACGAAGGGGACGGGACGGTTCTTTTCGTGATGAGTAGTTTTCAATTAACAGATAATCAATCGGCCCTTTACGTCCCTTCGTCCCAACATGTAAAAAATGAAGAGTTCGTCCCTTTAAACATAAACGTTGTGTCCTTTCAAAAATAGACCCGATAGTAGCGGTATAAATGCAATGCGTTGGCTACCTAAAACGTTGGCGCATTTATAGGAGCGGATAGCGGGACTTTCCGTTGCGATGAAAGAGTAATAACCGTTCTCTCCTCCTATTTTTTTTACTCAAATTACAAACATAAAAGGAAGCACTAAAATGATTAGGCTCCACGATATTTAGCAATGGCTGCTTGGATACGCTCTACCCGATTTTCGGGACTTGGATGGGTGCTTTGAAACTCTGGCACTCGTTGTCCGCCTGATGCTTGTGCCAAAATGTGCATCACTTCTATCAATGCTTCTGGATTGTAACCTGCTTCTACCATCAAGCGAACACCCAACTCATCAGATTCCAGTTCTTGATCCCGTCCATACTTCATATTGATGACATTGCCAATCATCTTTGCAACTTCAGCCGTTCGCATGGAAGCGGGATTGCCTGGATCATAAGAAGCCATTACGGCTGCACCTGTCAGTCCTTGTGTCAACTCTTGCTTGGCGATGCGCTCCGCTGCATGTCGTGCCAACACATGACCAATTTCATGTCCCAAAACTCCTGCCAATTGATTTTCATTTTGCAAACGAGCATACAAGGCAGCCGTAATGAAAATTTGTCCTCCAGGCAATGCAAAAGCATTAACCGCATGTGGGTCAGCTAATAAGTGAAAGTTGAATTCAAATGGTGTGTCTCTTGCAATGGTACTTCGCACCAATCTTGCTCCTACTTGATCCACACTCAATTGCGCTCTCTCGTCTGGATGTAAACCTCCATGTTGTTGTGCCATCTGTGGCGCACTTTGTAAACCCAACGCAATTTCTTGGTCAACTGTCATACTAATGTACTGTGTTTCTCCTGTAATCGGGTTCTCTTGGGAAGTCGAACAGTATTTAAATAGGGTAAAAAGTGCCATTCCTAAGGCAATAATAAGGGTAATAGGGATGCCTTTAT
>JAHDBB010000719.1 GCA_020630635.1 Chitinophagales bacterium | reverse complement strand
GACTGAAAAAACCATCGACTATGGACTGAAAAACCATCGACTATGGACTGAAAAACCATCGACTATGGACTAAAAAACCATCGACTTTTTAAGACTTTCTCTCCTAAAAACTTTACTTCATTCTTTAGGATGAAGAATCGAAGGATTACCACTTCCGACTCTCCAATGATACCTTTGTCAACAAAATAAAAAAGGCGGTCAAAGTGATAAAATAAATCAAATCCCTTGTATCCAACACGCCTCGACTAATCGAGCGATAATGAGCATAAATCCCCAAATTCTCAATCACATCATCTATTTTCGCAAAAAACAAGTCCAGCCTACTCAAAAAATCAAATGCCATATAAAAGAAAAAGCACAAAAATACCGCCACTAAAAAAGCCACGATTTGACTGGAAGTCAGCGAGGACGTAAACAAGCCAATACTCACAAATGCCGCCCCCAACAAAATCAGCCCAATATATGACCCATTAGTCGCTCCTGTATCAATATTCCCAATCTCCGCCCCCAACTGATAGACGCTATAATAATAAATCAAGGTCGGAATAATCGCCAGTATCACCAAAACCAAGGCTGCTCCAAATTTCCCTAAGACAATTTGAAGATCGGTCAATGGCTTTGTAGCTAAAAGTTCTATCGTTCCACTATTCAGTTCTTCCGAAAAAGACCGCATCGTCACGGCTGGCACCAAAAACATCAAAATCCAAGGAGCCGTATTAAAGAAATAATCCAACGTAGCATATTCGTACGACAACAAGCTCGTATCGGGAAATATCCACATAAACAAGCCTGTAATCAGCAAAAATAGCCCGATGGTAATATATCCAATCAGGGAACTGAAAAAGGTATTGATTTCTTTGAAAAAGAGGCTAATCATAGGTAAAATTGAGCAAATTAGAGACGTTGCATTTTTTTATTAAAGTACTGAATGATGATTTGACAAAAGGGTTTCAATTGTCCTTTTTTGTTTTTAGCGGTATAAGTATCGACAGCTTTCTGTAAAATAGCTTTCGTCCAAGTTCCTTTTGGATGTTTCGCTATCAAAAACTTTAAAGCTATATCCAAAACTGTTTTTCTTTGATCTTTTAGGCTTTGAAGATTCAAATTTAAGGAATAGAAAATCATCTCACCCCGTCAATTCCCTAAACACCTCCTCCAAACTACTCTCCTCCCGATTCAACATTAATAACACCAACCCATGCTCTACTGCAAAATTAAACAACATAGGACGTTTATCCACTACTTCTTCACTCGAAATGCGATAGGTATTTTTACCAATCTCCTGTATATTAGTTTCCTCCAAAAAGTCCGCCAAATTTTGCGTATCAATCCCTTTATTATACTCCACCGTATAAATTTGACGATTTGCTGACTGTTGAAGCCGAGAAGTTTGGTCATTTGCAACAATATTGCCCCGATTGATAATAATCACCCGATCACACATCGCTTGTACTTCCTGCATAATATGCGTAGAAAGTAGTACTGTTTTTTCTCTTCCCAAGTCAATAATCAACTGTCGAATATCTGCCAATTGATTTGGGTCTAAACCCGTTGTTGGTTCATCCAAAACCAATACTTCGGGATTGTGAATCATCGCTTGTGCCAATCCAACACGTTGACGATAACCTTTAGAAAGTTGTCCTATCTTCTTTCGCTGTTCCAACTCCAAGCCCGTCACTTCAATCATTTCCGCCACCTTATTTTTGCCCTCTTTGCCCAAACCTTGCACCCTCGCCACAAATTGCAAATACTCCTTGACATACATATCCGTATAAAGCGGATTACTTTCTGGCAAATAACCGATGCGTCTTTTGACCTCTTGTGGCGACTGTTCTACATCAAATCCACAAACTTGCGCTGTTCCTTCAGTGGGAGGAATAAAGCAAGTGATAATTTTCATGGTGGTGCTTTTTCCTGCACCATTGGGTCCCAAAAAGCCAACAATTTCTCCCTTATTGACCTCAAAATCAATATTATTGACCGCTTTTTGTGTGCCATATATTTTAGTAAGTTGCTGAACTTTGATGGACATGGAAGGCTTTTATTTAAATGTATATTTTTCAAAAAGACCTGTTGATAACAAGCCTACAAAATAGTTATCAATTTGCTACAAAAAAATTAAACAACCTTGCACTAAAAGTGCAAGGATTTGTAAAACGACTAAAAG
>JAHDBB010000107.1 GCA_020630635.1 Chitinophagales bacterium | reverse complement strand
GGCATGATTGACCGCTAAGGTCTTCATATAGTCGATATAGTCGCTAATACATTGAGGTGTGATGATAACCATGTCTGCAATTTCGGAAGAAATTGGATTTTTGAAAAGGACAGTATTAAGCCAAAAAGATCGGCTCTTGTACTCGTTGACCTTTGACCCAGCTTTCTCCTAGGTTGTTGATAATCGAATCGGCGGCATCGCTCAAGTCTGTAGCGTGTTGTCGAAGCTCTAGCTTCCGCTCACTTGATTTGTCTTTTTGAATATAACCTTTGTCGGTTTTGGATTTGGCATTGCCCATGCTCACTAGCAGCTCCCGACAATTTTCTCGATTGAATCGCACCCTTGGCACTTCTCGCTCGGTTTCCTCTTCTCGAAGGATAGAATTCCAAATTTGATACTTCAGCGAATGTCTTGGATTCGTGCCGCCCTTGGTACGAGTGATGACTTTCCATCCGCTTGCCTTCAGTATATTTGAAAACTGCTGGGCATAGGTCAAATACGAATTGGCTTGGCGATTGTTTCCAGTATTATCATAACATAGATACACCATCTTATTGCGATGTGGTGCATAATAGGTGCAAAAATCCTTTGCCAAATCGTCTATGATCTTCTTATTTTTATCCAGGACAAACATTGATTTCAAAAACGTGAGTTGAGCGGGTTCGAGTTGAGCGACACACAAGCAATTAATCGCTGCACCCCAATCGACTCCTAGTATGAGCGGTTTATCTCGTAATATGTCAGCATCACCTAGACAAGTCGGTTTTGAGCCTTGAATGAGTTTGTCATAATAGTTGTAATTATAATTGACATAGGTGTGGAGCTTTTCATCGTATAATGGATAAAAACAATCCTTTACTTTCTTAATCCGTTCGCAAAGAATTTCGGCTCGATAGGTGTGTGGATATAGGGTCGCTTTCAATCGTTTGAAATAGTCTTTTCCTAGATTTTGGAGATTAACGTGGCTTGGGCATCGTAGAAAAAGAGAATTGTCGGGTTGTTCGATTGCGGTCTGCTCCATCTCAAACCACCAATCGCCTCTAGCCGTGACAGGCGTAGAAGTGGCGTAAAATTCTCGTTCAAATTGCGGAATCCCTAGAAATGCTTCACGGTTTGAACCTCTACAAGTCAACCGAACGTCGTTGTCCAAGGCAGTCTTATCCAATAAGCCTGCCTCATCCGCAAGTACCCAGTCCGAATTCAGACCTCGACCAGTGCCTGGTCTATCTTGGCTCACTAGGAGCAGGACGGCACCGTTCCAAAAGTGCAAGGCATACTTGTAATTTAATGGCGGCATGTATGGCTCTGGAAAGCCCCATTTTTCTGGAGCTTTACGACCAACAAAATAGTGTAAGTCCTTATAAATGCCGTGCATCTCTAAGCCGTGAATTGTGCTTGGTAATGTCCTAGTTAATATTTGTGTATAGCTAGAACCAACACATATACCAATACTACGAGGCATTGCCATGACTTGATCCGCAATGACACGACCAAATGCGGTTGACTTGCCTCCACCTCGACCAATTTCCCAAAAGTTAGACTTTTTTTGAAATTGGATGGCGGCAAACTGAAAGGCATTGTATGTCAAGGATGTTAATTTGGACATACAGGAATGTATTTGAGTTGCTCGACTTTGAGATAGTTGTACATCGCACAATAATAGTTGGCTTCATCTATTAAGTGAAGTACCATAGATGCATCCCACTTTCGCCAAGTCATGTGAAGCTCACGATTGACTTCTATGAGTGTTCGCTCTTTGGATTGCCAATTTTGCTTAAATATCGATAGGCTCTGATTGATATCCATGCTTTAAAATTGTAACTAAATGGAAGGAAAAGAAAGGACATAAAAAAACTTGATAGATGATGACATCTACCAAGTTTGATAAAATAAGCGGTTCAAGGCTTCGGATTGTCCTAGTAATAACCCTGTATTTCCCTCGCTCTATGGGAAGAACTCCTTACACATCTGCATCGAGGCTGCTAGTGAATCCGCTTATAATTACAAGTTACGTAAAATAATGTATAGATCAATCCCTTATCCCTTCTCTATCCTTTATAAATTGAATTTTCTCCAACATCTCCCTAATCGTTGTATCGCCAATGATGGCAGGGATGCCATTCTCAATATTATCATTGAGTCGCTCGATGGCAGCGAGTAAGTTGGTATTTAGTTCGCTTTCCGTTCGGATATCTAAATCACTAACAGCTTCTCCTTGTGGCACATTACCTTGAGTGTCGTTTGTCAAGCCGCCTGCCATATACTGCGGTACTGGGCGATTGTTAATAAGATTATCTATTATCCTCAAATGTCGTGCAATCTTGGGCTTTCGGAGGGCATGATTTGGTACAACGTATTCAGGACCATCTTCATTGAGTAGGGCTAATTTTGGTCCTTGGGACAAAAGCCCTGAAGGTCGCCCGATATATTCTGCTCTATACCGTCGTCCATCATCTTCGCCCGTCACTTCCGTATAACCACCTTTTCGGAATTGTGCAACCGTAGTCGCTGCGATGGTAGCAAGTGAGATTCCTGCATTGATACGAGCCGTTGCGACTTGTGCCGCCGTGATGGGAATACCCGCAGCTCCTAGGATGGCGTTGGCTGCTCTAATACTTGCTATCTCTCTCTGAAGGTTGACAATGACTTCTGCGGCTGCAATTGCTTTTTCTGCTAGAAAGATGCCCTTAGCAAGAGCTTCATTTTCGCCTGCTAAATCCTTGAACGCTCCGAGTAATGCCTTCCCTGCATTGATACGAGCTTTGTCCAAATCATCCTCAGCTTTGAGTTGCTTCTTCTGAAACTTCTCAGCGATAGCAAGTCGCTTTTCCTCATAAGTCGCTTTGAGTTCTGTTGTATCTATCTCATTTTGTTGAGCAAGGTCGAAGAGTTTGGCGTAATAAGTTTCTAGTTTTTCGAGATTTGCCTCACTATCTTCAGTATCAAAATCAGTCAAGAAACCAACTAGGGTTCTTGCTTGGTCATCTTCGAATAGACTTTCCAATTCGGCACGAGCTTCAGCAGATCCTTCGATTTGTTGAGCTTCGAGTTCCTTGATTTTTTCGAGTTGTTCCTGGTACTTGATTTCTATCTGCTCCAACTCTCGTTCTTTCTCATCCTCGATACTCGCCAACTTGGCATCTTGGATAATCTTCTGCAATTCCTCTTCGAGTTTGATACGCTCTTCCGCTTCTTTCTTGAGTCGCTCTTCTTCCTTTTTTGCCTGTTCGGCTCTGTAAGTTGTGAGAGCTGCATCAATCGCTTCGGTTTGTACTTGTATCAAGGCAGCAACTTCTTGGCTGTCTGCTCCTGTTAGTTCTGTAGCTTCAGCGATGAGCTTGGCATATTTGGCTTTGGTCTCCTCGATTATCTTTTCCTCGCCTTCGAGTTGTTCTAGTCGAAATTTTGCCTGTTCATCGGCTATTTTTTGGTTGAGTTTTTGGATGGACTCTAGGCGTTTTTGTTCCAATTTTTCCGCATCCTTAATTGCCTTTTCTTTGGCTTTCAAATCGGCTTTGGCTTGTTTCTCTCGCTGCTTGGCAAGTGCCTTAGCACGTTTTTCTTGAGCAGCGATTTCTTCTAGGGTTGGCGACTGAGTGACGGGTGTAGCTGCATCAGGATTGGCATTTATTAGCGGTTGTCCACTTAGCTTTTTGATGAGTCCAGTTGTTCCTAGTACTTCGGTTGTAACCTTGTCTAGTCTTGATTGCAATTCTGCAATTTCTTCATTGGATAGCTTCACAATTTGCCTGACCGATCTCAATTGACCTCTACTGACTGATATGGTTTTGACAAGGTTTCCTTCTTCATCAAAATTATTCAATGCAGCATTTAGGGCTTCTTGCTGCTTGGTCAAATCCTCTAAGGATTCTGTTTGTTTATCAATTGCGTTCTTATTTTCGATTTTTAGAATTGCCTGTTGCTGCTCTACAAACTCCCTTGCCTTATCGGCTGAGATACCCAGAGCTTTGCCATACTCGTCGAAGCTCGTGATTGCCGTTGGTACTTGTTCGCTAATTTTCTGTATAGTTGCCCTCAGCTCTTCCTGTTCAGCTTCAGAGAGATTGGACTTGTTACTCAAATCCTCGTATCGCTCAATGAGTGGCACGAGGTTGGTTTCCAAATCTTGTACGGTTGCATTTTGCCCTTCAAAAGCTTCAAGGGCTGCCTGAGCAGGGTCAACAATGCCCTGCATCAGCGAAGCCAAGTCGCTAAACGCATCAGCGAGTACGCCTGCAAAATCTACCAAGCGAGTAAAAACAGGAATCAAAACCGTTGCCAGTTTCTCCGAAACCTCAGAGACTTTCGCCGATAATTCTGCTTGCTTCCGAATCAAACTATCCGAATTTTCCGCAAAGGATGTTTGTGCATCAACTGACTTTTCGGTAATGAGTTCGAGGGTAGCGGCAGCTTTGGCTTGCTGTAGCATTGTACCAGTGAGTTTGTCCAATCCTTTTTCTGCAAGCCTTGCCTTGACATCTGCTTCTTGAATCGAGATACCAAGGGCTTTCAATTGCTCCCGTTCTCCTAATACGGCTTTCGCCAAAATATCGGATACTTCAGCCGCTTTTATCTGCCCTCCTGTCCATTCAGACAATGCTCCAGATAGATTTACTAATTGAGTAGAAATGTTTGCCGCTTCCTCTCTTTGAAAGCCCATTGGGATGAGCAGATCACCAATAGCTGTAGCAGCATCCGTATATTGCGATATCGTCAATCCCATCGCCTCAGCGTTTTCTTCCGCTGCTTGTGTGACTAGGTAGAGGCTTTCGCCAAAAACCGTTTCCGCTTTTCTTCCTAGTGTGTCCATCTCTACGCCGAGATTGAATAGTTTTTTGCCGTAATTGATAATTGAATCGAACCCAAAAGCAGACGCAGTAAGTAAGCCGATGCCTTTGATGTTTGCTTTTAATTTTGTCCATGTTGTACTTACACCAAAAATTTCTGCTTTATGTCTTTTAAGAGCTAAGTTTAAAGCATCAAAATCCGCTTTTTTCTTAACATAATCATCTGAGCCTTTATTAAGTCTAATAAGTTCATTCCATGCCTTTCTTTTTGCGTCAGCAATAGACTTGAACTTATTCTCAACCTCTTTACCATTTATATAGATATTAATCTTCCGATCTACCGATTTAGTTGTCATTAATTTGTTCTTTTTATATTAAGATCAGCCGCTTTTTTTAGAGCATCATCGGCATATATTTCTGCGACAATATCGCCTAGTGCTTCCTCTCGTTTGTCCAGGACTTCGCTTATCCAGACTTTCGCTTTTCGGCTTCCACCTCCTGCTTGAATCTTCTCAATTGGATTACCTCGACCAACGCCCAGTTCGGCATAGAATCCTTGTGCAGGAAATTGGAACACAACACGCTCTACTTCCAAATCTCTTTTTCTCAATTTGACTTTGACTTTACGATAGAGTTCGCCCGTCTCTCGTAAGTTGAGTTGGTTGATACGAAACAAGGCTTGCTGCTTGGTCGTATTCGCCCAATCTTTGACTGCTCCGTTGAGGTCTTCTATTTTTTTGAGAATGTCGCTCATAACTTTCTTTATCAAAAAAATGCCCTGCTTGCGATTGCAGACAGGGCATTTTTTAAATGGTTGATTGATGTTTATTGAAGTAGTAAATTAGCGTTGAAATAAAAGTATCGTCTTGTTGTAGTCCCTGTATTTTTTCGCATTGCGAATATAATTTCATCGCCTTTCTGCACGGGTTGATTTATCGGTATGTTAAAAATACGTGTATTGGTTGAGTTCGACTTAAATTGAAAATTGTGCGACCAAACCGTTGTCGTTGTATTGGTATTATCTAGAGTCCTAATACAGATAATCTCTACGTCATATATTGAAACCTCAGCGTTGTTTATCCTTCCATTTAGGTTAAGTTCTAAACAAGTGCCTGTTTGATTGACAATAAAGCCATTTGCAGTAAAAGGTATATTCGGCGTTGCTCCAGTTCCAAATCCTTGAGAAAACTGCCAATAGGAATATCCATAGGTATTATTAAAGCCACGCCATGTATTTAAATCTAAATATGCCCGTCCACTCCAATGTATGTTCTGACCGTTTTGTAGGATATTGATTGTTGAGCCTGCGGCATAACTTGTGCTACTTTGAGCAGTTGCCGAAATAGAAAAAAACAATAGTAGTAGTGTATAAAATAGCTGTTTCATTATCGTATAATTTTGATGATCGCTTTAGTGTCGGGCGTCGTGCCACCCCACTCAACCAAGTTTGTTAAAAATTTGCACTCTGGGGCGGTTTGTCCACCGCTGTAGCCTTTTGGCAATAGAAAAGGAGCGGCGACGGCGTTTTCAGCAAACTTAACCTCACCTTCCAAAACCGTAATAGAATAACTCCAAATTGTGTTTGCGGAAAAATTAATCCCATTGGTACCATTTATATAATAGGTTTCATTTTCTGCTTTTACGTCGCACGTTGTATCAAGCTCTATATTTTCAATTGCTTCTAGTATTTCCTTTTGTATTGCATGATTTGTTGTGTCTTTCACATAGACTTCTTTGCAAATAGATACACAGCCGTTTACACTTACATCTAATCCCCCTGGAACTTCTGGACAGTCTGAACCGTAAAACCAGCAATTTGTTACTTCCTCTAATATTAAATTTGCAGGAAAATCAGGAGAAGGCAAAACACCAAAATCAGGAGCATTCACACTTGACATATCATTATTATAGCGAACTCTAGTAATACCGCAGCTGGTCGCATATGAAGATTCATATAGAATCCCACTGTTATAGTTATCTATAAAGTTACTGTTAATTACGTTTATTCCATCTGGATAATATACAAAAGAAGCATTAGAAGGATCTATAGCTACAAAAGGAGAAGAAACAACATTGTACATATCAGTAGAAATTCTAAAAATATTCGAATTAAAAGCAATGTTTATATTATATAATGTACTATTTACAGCTAAAGTATTTGCTATTTCAAAGTCGGATATTGCTTGTGTAACTACAGCTTGAAAAGCAGCTATATAACTTGTAATATTCGATGTATTATAAATCAAATCACTAGAATTTATTGACAAGGATGGATAGGTTGTTAATACTGTAGAAGGGTTCAAATCTACAACCAACAAGCCACCTGGATTAAGAGTATTAAAAGTAACCTTGTCAATAAAACCTCCATTTATTAAAGGTGTAGAATTAACGTAACGATAACCACTACTTATATTTGTGTTGGACGAGTTGTTAAAACGTTGGTAAATTTCTTTTCCTTCTCCACAATCTTTATAGATTACCTCTTCAAAATTGAGACGACCAAATCTTGTATTTTCATCAACACTTACGCTCCAATTTTCATTACGTATTGATACTTCACAATAACAAGAATCTTCAACAGTCGAAAACACGCTTAACAAGCTGTCAAGTTGATCGTTTCTAATACTATCTAATTCATTATTCAAATCAACACACAGTTTTAAAGAATCAAATTCAGCAACTAGATTTAAAAACTGAGTACTATCAATAGATATATTTATACCAGAACTATCATTGATAGTTACTTGAAAATAATTCGTATCAATATGATTAAAGATATTCTGTAGATTTAGATTTACACTATCAATTTGATTAGTATAGTCTCGCTGTGGATCTGGCAACTCAATCCCTGTTTGCTGTGCAAATGCTGCACAAAAACAAAGATTTAAGAGAAATATGTAAAGTGCTTTTTTCATTCTTTTATAAAGTAATTTTTAAAAATCCAAATAGGTTGATCAAGTTCTCCAGAGATTTCAATCCATGTTTCTTCACTAAGATTATAACCTATTTTAGAAAAGTAATCTTTCATGTTTATTGTAGCTTCTCCGTCTTTAATTATCTCCCTTTTATACATTCGTGCGAGCTTGCCACTACTCAAGTAATCATAATTTTGAACATCCCTTCCTGATTCTTCCTCGTTAGCGTATCGTACAAGTTTTCCATTCTCATAAGTCCCAATTTCGACGACTTTAACAGGAGCAGGAGAATACTTTCGATTGATGCCGCTTACTTCGTACCAAACAACAGTTGCCGTTGCTGTTTTCAAATTAATCTCCGAAAAACGAACAGGCAGATGATGGATGTATCGATTCATCTCATCGATAGTAGTATCACTCTGAGCTTCAAGGCTAAATGTCGCACAAGAGAGTAGGACTAAAAGAAAAAGTATCTGTTTCATATTTTGATGATTTTTAAAAGGTTCTGGTAATAGTGATTTGAAACTCCTGGTTAGAGACAGCCCCATCCCAAGGGGCTTCGTTACCACTAGCTTGATTAAACTGTATTGTTCGTTGAACATCTATTTTTCGATTGATGCAAATACTTTGAGGATAAAAATCCAAATCCCCCGTATTGTTTCTAGTTGCTCGAAGAGATGAGTTTTCAGTTATCGTCGTTACATCTGACAACTTAGAAAATATATTTTGCACATCTCCTAAAAAAGATGGAATTGCTCTTATGTTTATTTGATAGTCGGTATTGTAAATATTAAGAATTCTTGACCGTACAAGGTCATATAAATAGTCATTGCCCGTTGCGGGGATGGACTTCGGAGAATGATTAAGGGCATAGTTATCCCATGTCAAACCGTTCTTTCGTATACCATTGGAGGTGTGAAGAAAAGAGCCATCGCCATGCGTATAAAGCGCAAACTTAACCCCTGAATCAGGAATGCCTATTACAGTATAATCTCCATTATTATCCTGGACATTATCTACTCTAGAATCACTAAAGAAATTACACGTATTTAATATTGTTTCCGAACGAGCGTAAAAGGAATAGGAATTTTGTGGGTCATTGGCATAGCTCAAAAATGTCGAACTATGAGCAATCGCTTTGATTCCTTTTTTCACTAGCAATTCCGTTGTTTCTATCTCGGAAATGATTCCCTCACAATCTCCAGAATTTTGCTTGACCGTAGCATTAATGATTTTCCATTCTGCTCCCTCGTAGTAAATACATCCTGAAGGTTGAATGATACGCTCAAATCCAAGTATGCCTAAATAATCCGTTCCCGAACCAACTATATTACCATCTACATCAATACCGACAAGACTATCATCAACCTCATCACCATCATACTGGTAGCCTCCTACGAAAAAATTGAAAAAGGATTCAATCAAGGCTTGGTCACTAGTGTTATTGACAATAGAACCTGACCAATCAAAAGTTGGGGTGCTTGCTGTTTGACATAGGGTGAAGATAGGAGCAGTTGTAAAGTTGACGCTTCGATTGATAGTATTCCCATTCTCATC
The DNA here is from genome assembly GCA_020630635.1 of Chitinophagales bacterium. GTDB lineage: Bacteria > Bacteroidota > Bacteroidia > Chitinophagales > UBA2359 > JAHDBB01. The sequence goes on along the minus strand of JAHDBB010000107.1, from coordinate 4,501 downwards.
CTCTATGCGACAAGCATCTTCAAAGACGAAAGTCTGGCAAAACTCAGCAGTTGTTAAATCAATAGGATTATCATCACAATCGAGTGATTCATCATACCGAACCTCAACTATTCTTTTATCATCATCATTGATTTGTGTGATTCTAGTGGGTCTTTTCTCAGTCTCTACATCTCCTGTATCACAATCTAAGTTTTCACAATCAAAGCCCTTGTCCTCTTCTGACTCACAGCCAACAGTCGTCAACCATACTGTTGCCGTTGAAATATTTGTGTTCGCATCAATTATGTTCTCTTGAAGAAGTGCGTCATTTCCTCCAACCCCTACATACCAAGGTGTCATACGAGGATGTGGCACCCCATTAACTATAATACTTTCATCAGGATACTCTCTAAATCCATCTGCATCAAATTTGAAAATTTGAGTGTTTATTCCCTTGCACTTTGAGACAACTACGTTTTGACCAGTTATATCTCCTGAAAAATTTTTATAAATTTTCACTAGTACATTTTTACTTTCATTACTACACATTCCATCTGTATAATCAGTTGGATCGGTCGTCATCAATACCCCTGTCTCATAGAATTCATATTTCCAAAAAATAGAATCTCGGAAGAAGGTGATTCTTGTAACCGTTGCCGTATCTCCTAGACAAACCAAGTCAGAAAAAATATGGTATCGAATCGGCTCTATTCCATCTTCCGAACAAAATCCGTACTCGATTGTCGCTCCTGAAGTTGTGTAAGTCGTAGCATCTGCATTATAATCTCCTATAAGTGTACTTGACACATTGCCAGCTTCATCAATTATAACTTTGTAATAGCGCAAGAAACTCACGCCATCATCGCAAAGTTCTTGCTTAATAACCGTCGTTGTACTATCGTTTGGATTATCAGCGACCATGTCTTCTAGTAAGGCTGCCGTACAGGCATCATGTACCATTAATACATCACGATTACAAGAGTCGTAACGATAGACTTCGCCCAGAATATTTGCTGTAGAATTGTTTCCTGTTGCGTCACGTTGGACATCGTTGAACCGAACGTGACCATCCACTTTGTCGTCGAATGATTGTGCAAACATCGAGACAACGCTCAGGGAAAAGAAAAGGAATAGAAGTATGCGTTTCATAATTACAAATATAGTAGTGGATGTATTGAGCAAAAAGGACATCAACGCCTCGCTGCTTGAATTGCTTTTTGCATCTCAAAATGCTCTCGCTGTGCTTCTAGCATTTGCAAGTGTTTGAGGATAACAAACATCTTTGTTTTGCCCACTTCCTGGAAGCTGCCAAACTTTGTCCCTGCGATATGAAACTTGACATCAAACCATCCGCTAGCATCATTATTTTTTTCTTCAGTAGCTTGAGCAACTTTGAAAACCTTATCAAAAAAATTTGTCAGAAATTGACGGCAACTCGTGTAATAATGAAATACGGCAAACTTGATTTCTTTTGGCAAATCCTTGAATTGTTCTTTCATCGCATCTACTTTGTCAGCATCGTATTCAACTTTTTTACCAAAAACATTCTTCTTCTTTCGATACAAAACCGCAACCAATTCGTCCAAGTCGCTTTCTTTCTTATACTTCAAATAGTGTTCAAATTTCAAGTCCGCCAACATAAACTCATCAAAAGTAATGTCGTTTAATAATTCGCCTGGTCCATAATAACTAACCAATCCTTTCCTGAAGAATTTCAACACATTATCCGTTAGATCATACTTAGCCGTATAATAGACCTGCGGATTGCCGTCCTTATCTTCGCCCTCAACTTTTTCAAAAAAAGGCTCTGTCAATTTCAAAACCTTATTAAGTTCTCCTAGAAAGATGGACTTATATTTACAATCTCGTTCCCATATTTTTAAGAAATACTTAGTTTGTCGAAGCAACACCAGAAGCATTTCAATTTTCGTTTTATGGAGTCGCTCCACGTCCGAAAAATTCCCATCCTTTGAGTCCAAATATATGATGCGGATGAAGTCTAATAATTGATATTTATCCAATTCGTTCCACGATTGTGGAACATTGATTTCGCTTTTATTAATCTTGATTTTGACCATTTTAAAAACCTATAAAGTGACCGCCTTTGCCTGTATCTGTTACCGTGCAACGACAATTATTTTTTTCGCAACCACAATCGCAGTCGCTTTCTTTTTCTTCAGCTTCCTCCTGTTTGTCTTTCCAAAGTTGATAAGCATCGGGATTATTCTTCAGTAAGTCTAGCACTTTTGACAAGTGCCGTTGTCCAAAATCTTCGTGGTCTCTGATGTACACGGACATCATTTCATTCTTTGCTGTGTTATGCTGCTTACTTGCATCATTTCCTTTCTGTTCTATGAATTGCAGTCCATCAGGCGACAAGCTCGCCCAACCTTGTTTGGCTGCCGCTGCTACGGTGAAGTGAGCAACCGCAGGCTGTATTGCTGCTAGTAGCTTCTTGTCATTATCTGACAAATTGCCCTCGCATATCTTCAATTTTAAATAATCAAAACAAGCTGTACCCAAACAGGCTTCTATAGTGAAACACTCGATTGACTTCATTACAGGCATCAAACAATCGAATAACCAACGCCCTTGCTTTAGCTTGACATACTTGCCGAAATCGTCCGAGTAATTGATAAGGAATTGTTTGTTGCATTTGTAGGCGGTTGGATGATTTTTCCAAAGCGGATAATTGTTTTCGTTAGCATCCAAGAATCGCAACATCCGTTCAAGGTGCATATATCCCTTTGTCATTAACGACCGCCGCAGGTCATCAACTTGATACTTATAAGCTGTTTTGAAGTTCTCATTTTCTTGACGAGAAGTCCCTGCATCCGTGATGTGTATCGAACCAATAGGCAAATACTCGTATATAGAAAAGTTACCAAGTGAACGCTGTAATAATTCTATCAGTTTGTTTTCTTCAGTTGTAGCTGTTCCATTCGCATGAGCCGTGACCAATTTATCATATTGAGCTTTGCCAAGCCACTTTTCAATATATTCAATAGAGGCATCAATAACAGAACTGCACAAATCTTCTAGGCAGAAAGAATTTTGCACTGTTACTACTTTTTTTAACTCGTCCAAATTATTGAATAAATCTATCATGTTTTTAGGTTTTCAATTCCTGATTTGTTTTCGTTGAGCGTTGTGGGGACTTTGTGTTTGAAACAAAAATGAACATCATCGCCCCAACCGTTATATTCCAAAACGGTATAGAGTGGCTCAAAAATCAAGTCTTCGATAATCTTAGAAATAGACACGGCATTGACTCTACTCGTTCGCTTATCGCTACCCGAACCACCGCCCATCTTTCCGCCTTCAGGTTGTAGTCCAAATTCGGATGGGTCAATGCCCAAGGTCGCTACTATCTTTGAGTCCGCTGCTTGAGAGTTGGGAATGTATTCTTGGTTTTTGAGTTTGTCATCTACTGCGATGACTTCGACTCCTGGAATGATTTGATTGGTTACTGGATCCATAAAGTTGGTCGTTAAGATGGACTTAACGGTCATTCGTTTAGCATTCAAAACTATATCGTCCAATTCTTTTTTCTTCAGTTGGACTTTTTCTTCTCTTGCCTTGGCATCGTAGGTGTCCCATTCTGGATACCAAAACCGCCAATAGGCTTCCGCTACTCGAATGATATACCGAAATTTCACTTGCTTGTCATTGATACAAATCAATGTTTCGGGTATGGAGTTGGACACATCGAGCCAACCTTCTTTTCTCAATAGTCCTGCCCAAGCAGGCATTGGATAATAAGATCGACCTGGTGTATCTAGCTTGGAGACTTGGGCGAACTTATGTGTCTTGACTTTTCGGATAGATTCCATTTCGTTGTAACAATCAATGAGTGGAATATCGGTCACAAGGTCATCGCTTGGCTCTTCGCTGTTGCAGAAATCCGCCGAGAAACCTATCATTTTGATTACGCCAGTGGTTTCGTCTCTTGTATGGAAACGGCACATTTCAGAATCCAAATGTCGGACACTTACGATTTCCTTCTTGTCTCGTGAAGTAATGCCTTCGCTCCATAGGATTCCGAAATACATAAAATTCTTCAGGCGTTCTGCTAGGAATTTGTGAATCTTATTTTTCCTAACAAATCGCTCAATTTTATCATCCTTGAAAAACCTTCGCACTTCTTCGCCTTTCTCATCGTATTCGACTTTATAATATTTCATTCCTTGACCGTACAGCATTGCCACTTTTCGCTCAATCGCTGCCGCTGCAATGTCTGACTTCTCAATCTTAATCCTCCACTCCGTTGGCAATCGTCCCGAATCGCCCCAACGGGCGTACTTCGTCATGCCCGTTTCTTCTTCGATTGGCAACGAGTGTTTTTGAGATTGCGATTTGGTTTCGGTACGTAGAGAAACCTCTGTTGGTATAATGTCCATCATTGGATTATCATTTTTTTGCCGTTGAAATGGGTAATGAGCATCACGTTGATTTTACGGATGCGATTGGTACGATGACCGCCCACAATTTCCTCTATGTTTCTAGTAGAATTTTTGAAATG
>JAHDBB010000106.1 GCA_020630635.1 Chitinophagales bacterium | reverse complement strand
ATCGACTATCGACTATCGACTATCGACTATCGACTATCGACTATCGACCAAAAAAACAACCAATGCATTATCTTCTCCTTTTCCTCCTTTGCTCCCCAATTTTATTAGCCCAAAGCACCGATCAGTTACTCCTATTTACCAACTCCAATCAACCCATACTAACGACCCAAGACCATCAAAACCTCATCGAACTTGCCCAACAAAACCAAATAGAACTCAAAGTCATAGATACTTCCAATGGTATTCCAGTAGAAATCAACCAAACACCAAGCCTCGTTTTTCAAAACCACAAGGGACGATCCTTCTATTATGGACGCTACAAGAACCTGTCAAGACTCACCAATTTTATAAGAGCCTCTCGATTAGCCCACCAACAAACAGCCGACAACATCAAAAAAGACATCTTAGTCTGGCAAAATGAAAAAACAATTATTACTGCTCCTATCAAAATCACCAACTTAACAGGCAAGCTGCCAACCGATTTAAACCAAGAAAACTTCAAACAACAAGCAAAGGCAAAGGTAGCGAAAGGAATGGAGTATTTTCAACAAAAAGCCACTCAAAATATTAGCCGAAACACCCGAAGTTTTTACATAGATTTTCATCCCTACTTATCAGACAAAGGCATCTTGACCATTTCTGTTGAAATCTACTCACAATATAACTGTGTCAACCCTATCTACCAACAATATGAGGGAGGTTTAGTCAGCGGAAAATGGCAAAATCAAGAACAACTTTGGCAGGAAGCAGGAAAATTGGCAGAACAAGAAGTCATTCGACAAATGAAGCAGTCAAAAAATGGAGATGCCTTCCAACCCATCGCCCATTCCACACCCATCAAAACTTGGGAAGACCTCAATCTCCCATTGCCTTCCAAGTCCTCATCAAATATTCCAAAAAAACTAAAAGAGCTTCAACTCCCCAAAGAATGGACCGTAGAAACACCTCAAAATCCCAATGAACCCATTATTATTTTTAGTTTCTTACCACCTTTAGACAACTACATAGGAGAAGCCAAAATATTGGCAGGGTCATTGATTTTAGATGATAACCGAACCCTCAAAGAAGCAAAAGGCGATTTTAAGGTTAAAATATCCGATATTACCATGGGAGCAGACGATTTTGACGATGCTGTCCAAAATAAAATGCTCAAAATGGATTTATTTCCCCAATCAAGTTTTATTTTTGAAGACCTAAAAGGAAGTGAACGACCATTACAAGTTGGACAAACGGAAAATATCATCGTCAAAGGGAAATTCACTTTATTGGGCATACCCATTGATCTCGAAATACCAGCCACTATTGAACCCATTGTAAACGACCAAGAAGAACCCAGATTAGAAGTACAAACCACTTTTCAATTTCCTTTATATGAAAAGTTCAAAATAGAAGGTCCAGATGGTCCATCCCCAGCCAAAGACAACCTTCAATTCTATATGAAATTCTTATTAAAACCTCTTTACAAAAAATAACTCAAATGAAATTACACTTTATCATGGCTTTTTGTCTAAGCCTATTTCTCATCAGTTGTGATGCGAATAAAAAAACCGTAAAAACAAGTGCTGCTATGGAAAATGTCCCAACCAAAGAAACACCAGGAGTCATCTCTTTTGAAGCTGCCAATGACCGGTACAGTGCCAATGGAAAATTCAATAAATGGAAATTTACCAAAGCCAACTTGGCAAAAAAGGATAAAATAGAGACGCTCACTGCCGAAATAGAGATAGATTTAACTTCTATTTGGGAAAAAAGCGAAAAACTAACCGAACATCTCAAAGCGTATGATTATTTTGATGTTGCCAAATATACAACAGCCACATTAACGGTTAAGGATGTGATGAAGATGAAAAAGAATGGTGAGTATGTTGCCAATATGGTGCTTAATATGCGAGGTGCGACGCAAGAATTAGAAAGTGTTTTTACACTTATCAATGGAAATCCTATACAAATCAAAGGAACAGCAATGGTGGATAGAAGTATTTTTACCATTGGAGTCGAAAATACAAGCGTACCAGACCTTATCAAAGTATCTTACGAAACTACAGTTCCTACCAACTAAGTTTGGACGAGGTTGGCTAGAACACATAGCATTTGCTCTCACGACTGGACTGTGATCTGGACTGTGATTTTTAGGTAGTGCTATATTTGTGGCTATCCGTCTAAGTTTGCCTAAAATCAAAGAAAAGGTAAGTCGTTTCAATCGGATTGTTAAGCAAGTAATGAACCTACAATCCGATTGATTTATATTAATGGACTCCTTTCTCTTTATCAATCGGATTGCCTCTACTTGGCGTGGGTAGCAATCCGATTGAAGCGAGCCATTTTTTCTTTGATTGTAAAATGAGGCAATAATCGTGGCAACTTTAGACGGGTAGCCTATTTATAATGTTGCTTAGTGAAAGATCAGAAATAAACTATTCCAAAATGGGACTAAGAGATTTTTTGATTTTTTAGGCGGAAAACGGAGTCATAGCAGAGCTACGACGAGTATTTTCAACAAAAAAAATCGGAAAATGTCGATGTCACATGTAATAAGTTATTTTTGTTGTTTCACTTAGTATGAGCAATTCATTTCTTTTCTAATTACAAGTTTTATCGCAAAAATCTAACCTAAAACGAGGATAGGGTTTCCTTTTCCAGACAAAGATTTTTCGTTTTATCCAATGAACCTAACTGAGCGAGGAAATTCATTCCCTTGCCGACATAGGATTCATCGCTTAAAATAGCATTACATTTGAAGAACTACCGATTTTTAACCAAAGATGAAAATACTTTTACTCAATTCTTTGGGATTGAGCTAACAAGCCTTCTACTGATACGAAGAAGTTGTGTCCAAATCCAACTAGCCCCGATAGAAATGGTATTGCTGCAAAGTCAAGCTGATTTTGCTAGGCTAGGAGCAGCAATAAGAATGGATAGCGGGACTTTCTAATGCGACGAAGCTCCAACCCTTCGCTCCTAAAAAGTATAGATAAAGGAAAATCACAGTTTTTCTCAAAAAACAAACCACCTCCTTTTACAACATTGCCCCCATATCATCGTTAAAAAGAATGGATTATTTCAAAATATATTCTTTTATGCAAAAAATACTGTGTAGCATTATTGCTTTAGGTCTATTATCTACTTTAACCCTATTTGCTCAACCCCAACAATACCAAGAATATGGCTTTTGGTTGGGTTCTTCTAATTACTTTGGAGATCTAAACAACGAGTATGGTTTTCAAGGACTTAGACCAGCAGGAGGAGCTTTTTATAAGTACAGTGTTGGACCCTATATTGCGTTCAAAGGAGGTCTAAGTTTGGGAAATGTGGCTTACAAAGATTCTAACTCCGAGAATCCTTTTCCAGAAAGACGCAACCTTAGTTTTAGGAGTCGAATTGTGGAGGCTTCTGCTCATGTAGAATTTAACTTTACCAAATATATTCCTGGAAGTAAAAATCACTTTTTTACACCCTATCTATCTTTAGGTATTTCTGTTTTTAACTTCAAACCACAAACACAATTTGAAGGAACTTGGTATAATCTAAGAGACTTAGGAACAGAAGGACAACAAAATTCCGATTTTACAGGAATGCAGCCCTATAAGCTCACTCAACCTGCCATTCCTATTGGAGTAGGACTCAAGTATTGGGTACATGACCGTTGGAATGTCGGAATGGAAGCCAACTATCGCTTCACTTTTACCGATTATTTGGATGATGTGAGTGGTACGTATGTCAATCCCAATGTGATTGGGGCATTGGCTGCAACTTTGGCTGATAGATCTACCGAAATACAAGGTCCAGCTATCGGAACAGAAAATGGAAGACAAAGAGGAGACAGTGTAAGTAATGATGCTTACTTATTTATTGGTATCTTTGTAACTTATACGATTTATAAAGGTAATTGTCCAAAAAAATGAGTACACACTTAGATCTAATAAATAAAAATAAAATACCCGAACACATCGCCATTATTATGGATGGCAATGGGCGTTGGGCAAAAAGCAAACATGGGCGAAATCGCATCTTTGGACACAACAAAGGTGTGAGTGCTGTTCGTCAAACCACCGAAGCATGTAGAGAGATTGGCGTAAAATATCTAACACTTTATACCTTCTCGACTGAAAATTGGAGTCGACCTGCTTCTGAAGTCAATGCATTGATGAACTTATTGGTGAGAACCATCAAAGGTGAAACCGCCAAATTGCATAAAAATGGGGTGAAACTCAATACCATTGGTGACATCCAATCACTGCCAGGAAAATGCTATCAGTATTTAACAGAAGCAATAGAGACAACCAAAGACAATACAAAGCTCGTTCTTACATTGGCTTTAAATTATAGCTCTCGTTGGGAATTGACCAGAGCGATCCAATTGATTGCAGAAGATGCTGCCAAAGGTTTTGTTAATCCAGAACAAGTCAATGAAAAGATGATTCAGTCTTATTTGGCAACCAGCAACTTGCCAGATCCCGAATTGTTGATTAGAACCAGTGGTGAATTAAGAATTAGCAACTATCTACTTTGGCAAATTGCCTATTCTGAATTGTATTTTACCGATACACTTTGGCCAGACTTTGATAAAGAAGAGTTATATAAAGCCATCTATGATTTTCAACATAGAGAAAGAAGATTCGGAAAAATTAGTGAACAAATTGCTGCAAAATGAAAAACGTCTTGCCTTCTCTCTCACAGAGCATAAAATATATCTCCTACAAATGGCTTTTAGCTTGTTTGCTGGTAGTTTTTTCTAGTGATGCCCATGTACTAATGGCACAAGGCATAGAAAATTCTATCGACTATACAGTACCGCAAAAGTATGAAATTGGTGGGATCAAAATAGTTGGAACCCAATTTCTAGATCAAGATATTCTCATCTCTCTATCTGGTTTAGCCATTGGTGATGAAATCTCTATACCTGGTGATGATATTGCTGATGCCATCAAAACACTTTGGAAACAAGGGCTTTTTGCCGATGTTCAAATCAATGCCTCTCGCATTGTCAACAACATTGTGTTTTTAGATATTATCTTAAAAGAGCTACCTCGTTTATCCAAATACCGATTCGATGGTGTCAAAAATGTAGAAGTGGAGGAACTGCGAGAATCCCTTCCTTTATTGGCAGGTAGGATTTTAGATGAAAACACCAAGAACAATACCATCCAATCTACCAAAAATTACTACATCAACAAAGGTTATTTAAATGCAGAAGTTGATCTCTCTGAAATACCTGATACGCAACGTGTCAATAGTGTAGTACTCAATATCAGTGTAAGACGAGGTAAAAAAGTAAAAATTGGTCAAATCAATTTTGAAGGAGTAGAACAAGTGTATCCTCGAAAGCTGGCAAAAGCCATGAAGGACACCAAAGCCAAGTCTTATTTTAATCCCAAAGCTCCACAACTAGTTTGGAATGATATTCGCAAAAGCAAGTTAGTCAATACCTTAGCCAATGTATCTATTAGTGATGCGCTCAATTATTTTAATGACAAATTGAGAATACGTCCTTTTAGTTCTTCCAAATTTTTGAAGAAGAAATACAAAGACGATAAAGAATCATTGATTGCCTACTACAATACACAAGGTTTTCGAGATGCTCGCATTGTGGAAGATTCTGTTTATTTGACAGACGACAAAAATCTAAACATTGATCTAAAAATCGAAGAAGGCAATCGCTACTATTTTGGAGATATCAACTGGACAGGTAATACCAAATATGAGGACGATCAATTATCACGTCTTTTAAATATCAAAAAAGGAGAAGTCTATAATAGTGACTTATTAACAATGCGTTTATTCGCTGATCCCAATGGTTCAGATGTTAGTTCATTATACATGAATGACGGCTACTTATTTTTCAATGTCAACCCGATTGAGTCTAGAATTGCAAACGATACCATTGATTTAGAAATGCGAATTTATGAAGGTCCAGAGGCGACCATCAATCGTATCTTAATCGCTGGAAATACCAAGACCAATGAGCATGTGATTCGTCGGGCGATTCGTACCCAACCAGGCAGTAAGTTTAGACGTTCCGACATTATTCGTTCTCAAAGAGAGTTGGCTGCTTTACAATATTTCAATCCAGAAAATATAGGGATTCAACCTCGTCCCAATCCAGCCGATGGAACTGTTGATATTGAATATACGGTAGAAGAAAGACCTTCTGACCAATTAGAATTGTCGTTAGGTTGGGGAGGACAAGGAACCGCCAGTTTGATTGGAAGTATCGGAGTTTCTTTCAACAACTTCTCCATCAAAAACATGTTTAGCAAAGAATCTTGGAAACAAAGAGGTTTACCCGCAGGAGATGGTCAACAACTTTCTCTTCGTTTTCAATCCAATGGACGAGCTTATCAAGCGTTGAGTGCTTCTTTTACGGAGCCTTGGTTGGGAGGCAAACGCCCACAATCATTTACCTTAGCAGTGTCTCGTATCCGACAAGCCCGTTATCCCATTGGTAACAATGGCATTAGCTTTGACTTCTCACAAGATCCCACCAACTTATTGGTCAACAATACCTTTGCTATTTCATTAGGTCGTCGTTTAAAGTGGCCCGATGATAACTTCACAATGGTCAACTCATTGCGTTTATCACACTATAATTTGATTAACTGGGATCAACGATTTATCGTTAAAGATGGCAACTATTACAACCTTAGTTTGAATACAACTTTAAGTCGTTCTACCATTGACCAGCCGATCTATCCACGTAGCGGATCAAATGTCAGCTTATCTATAGAATTAACACCTCCTTATTCTCAATTCAACAACAAGGATTACAGGGATTTAGGAGATACAGAAAAATACCGTTTTCCAGAATACCACAAATGGAAGTTCAAAGCAGAATGGTTTACAGCTTTAACTCGTGATGACAAACTGGTCTTGAGAGCAACTGCCAAAACAGGTTTGTTAGGTTTCTACAATGATGCGATAGGAACCGCACCTTTCGAGCGTTTTTGGGTAGGAGGTGATGGCTTGGCGAATCAAGTCGGAGGTTTCTTAGCAGGAACAGATATATTTGCTTTGCGTGGCTACGAAGACAATGAAGTTACCAAAAATACGTATTTGAGAGAAGATGGCAACACCGTAGCGGTTGGTGATCCTTTTATGAGTAAATTTACCTTAGAATTACGTTACTTGTTGAGTCCCAATCCAAGTGCAACTATCTATGCCTTGAGCTTTTTAGAAGGTGGAAATTCTTGGAGCAATATTCGAGAGTACAATCCTTTTGAACTACATCGTTCTGCAGGTTTAGGTGTTCGTATTTTCTTACCAATGTTTGGATTAATGGGCTTTGATTATGGTGTTGGTTTTGATAGAAATGCCATAAGTGATGGAACTTTTGGAGGGTATTTAAGCAACTTCGCCAAGTTTAGCTTCATCTTAGGATTCGATCCAGAATAAAATAAAAAGTCGAGAGTCAATGGTCTATAGTTTTGAGGTGACAAGTTGATATCCTACTATTGGTATCTGCTTTTAAAATTAATAAATGAGTATTGTAGGAACAGATTTCATCTGTTCTCACGAATGAACCACAATATTAATTTCTGATACGTATACCTATAATCACAAAAAATCCATTCATCCTATTTCTGTTTTATTTTAGGAGCGAATGGTCAAATACTTCGTCGTGTTGGGAAGTCCCGCTATCCGTTCCTATGAATGCAGCCAAGTTTTAGGTAGCCAACGCTTCTTGCATTCATACCACTACTATCGGGGCTAGTTCGTTGAGGTCTTTACCTATAGTAACTGAACCGCTTTAGAATTTAGAGATTAAAAATTAGAATTTAATTCATTCGGGGCTATTTTGTAAGGCTTCTACCTCTTACAGACTGATAAAAAATACCATGAAAGCTGCAACAGCCAAAGAAATCAAACAAGAATTACAACAACGTTCTTCCAAAGAATTGATAGATGTTTGCCTGCGTTTATCACGATTCAAAAAAGAAAATAAAGAACTATTGACCTATCTCTTGTATGAATCAACTAACGAAAGAGACTACATCCAAAGCGTTAAAAACGAAATAGACGAGCAATTTGAGAACCTCAATAAGATAAGCTATTATGTCATCAAAAAAGGCGTTCGCAAAATCTTACGAAATACCAAAAAGTACATTCGTTATTCCCCCAAAAAGCCAACAGAAGTCGAGTTACTTTTATACTTTTGTAAGAGATTAAGAAATATGCAACCATCTATCTCTAAAAATCGAACCCTTCAAAATTTGTACAATCGAGAAATAGCTTCTATCAAAAAGAAAGTAGCCGCCTTACACGAAGACTTACAAGCCGATTACGAAGACGAGTTGAGCGATCTTACAGGTCCCAATGTCTAAAGCTGGCACTATACGTTTATACCCCAACCAACTAGACCCGATAGCAGTGGTATTGCTGCTTGAAGCCTTGTAAGATGCAAGGCATTTTCAAAATGCCCTGCATCTAAGCCAAGCTAGCAGCAATAAGAACGAATAGCGGGAAGACCCGTCACAATGAAAGAGTAATAACCCTTCTCTCCTAGCCTAAAAGATGAATAGGATTATAGAATTTTTAAGATTGATAGGATTTCAAATATTGAACAGAAACGTCCCTTTCGTCCCAACATGTAAAAAATGAGCCACAACGCCCATCGTCCCAAAACCAAGAAATAAACAGCAATATGAACTTCCAAGAAATCTCCTACCAAACCAAAGGACCCATTGCCATCATCCAAATCAATCGACCCGAAGTGATGAACTGTATCGGACCCATCACACACCAAGAAATGATCGAAGCGTGGCGAGACTTTAAAGAAAATGATGCCTTAAAAGTAGCCATTATCACAGGTGCAGGAGAGAGAGCCTTTTGTGCAGGAGCCGATTTAAAAGCTGCCTTACAAGGAAAGATGATCGACCTATCTCCAGAAGAAATACAAGCACATGCCAACGGAGAAAAAGACGGTATCATCGGACCCAGTCGTTGGACAGACATCTACAAACCCATCATTGCAGCCATCAATGGAGTCGCCTATGCAGGTGGTTTAGAATGGGCTTGCTTTGCCGACATGCGAATCGTCGAAGAACACGCTTCTTTTGGAGTCACTTGCCGAAGATGGAACATTGGGTTAGGTGATGGAGGAACACAGCGTTTGCCCCGAATCGTCGGAATGGGCAGAGCGATGGAGTTGATCTTGACAGGTAAAGTAATAAACGCAGAAGAAGCCTATCGAATCGGTTTAGCCAATGAAGTAGTCCCCAAAGGCAAATCCTTAGAACGAGCGATGGAGCTAGCCGAATACCTTTGCTCACTCCCTCAACCAGCAATGCGTTCAGACAAAGAAGCCGCTTATCGAGGATTTGGATTAGACCTCCATGAAGGCTTAAAAATAGAAGCTGCCTGTTTCTTTGATTCCATCCAACAAGCAGAAACATTGCAGGGACTCAAAGCATTTAATGAAAGAACCCATCCTGATAGAGTAGTCGGAGGAAAAGCCAAAACAGAAGGAATTGTTAGACAAGAAGATAAAAATTAAGTATTTAATGAAACTAAAATCTATCCATATAAAAGGCTACAAGTCTATTAATTCAGAAGGACAAACCATTGATTTTAATGATATTACGGTCTTATTGGGAGCCAATGGATCAGGAAAAAGTAATCTGGTTTCATTTTTTTCAATATTAGACTCCATTGGAGGTGATAATGTAGAATTATTGACTTTGCAAAAATTTGTTGGAAAACAAGGAGGAGCCAATAATCTATTACATTATGGAGCAAAAACAACTTTAGAGATAGAAGGTCGAATTACCATTGGAGATTTATCAGTGGATTATCTTCATATTTTTGTTCTTTCTTATGGAGCTAATGATACTTTATTTTTTAAAGAGAGTGAACTTTTTTTTAAAGAGAGTGATGAAGACAACTATATTTATTCCCCTAAGAATATATCTGTGATTACAATCTATAGATATTTAAAGCAAAAAACATTTCAGTTTCATGATACTTCCAACACTTCCCCAATTAGAACGAAAGGCTATCTAAATGATAACCAATATTTACAAAGTGATGGAGGCAATTTAGCAGCATTTTTGTATTTTTTGAAAGAGAAACAAGAAAAATACTACAACCGCATTATTCGCTATATCCAACAAGTCATGCCACAATTTGGAACATTTGATTTAAATCCCTCTCCATTAAATGAAAACTATATCTTACTAAATTGGCGAGATAAAAAAAATGACTATTTATTTGGTCCGCATCAAATATCCGATGGAGCCTTACGATTTATGTGTTTAGCGACCCTTTTATTACAACCTTCCGATTTGTTACCATCTATCATTATTTTAGATGAACCCGAATTAGGCTTACATCCGTCTGCCATCTCCCTATTAGCAGGAATGATAAAAGCTACTAGTAAATATAGTCAAATTATCTTGGCTACTCAATCACCTAGATTAGTGGATGAATTTGAGGTGGAAGACATTGTAATCGTAGAACGAAATGCAAAAGAGGGAAATAGTGAATTTAAAAGACTTAATGAAGACAAACTGAATGATTGGTTAGAAAGATATAGTTTGAGTGAACTTTGGGAAAAAAATGTGTTAGGAGGGCAGCCATGAGTTTTATTCGTCTTAATATAACAGCAGAAGGACAGACAGAGGAGCAATTTGTTAAACAAGTTTTATCCTCTCATTTGGGAGCTTTTAATATTGCGACGGATGTTAGAAGAGTTTTGACTAGTAAGGATAAAAGAAAATCCTATAGAGGTGGCTTAATCAGTTATGCTAAAGCAAAAAAAGATATTGAAACTTGGTTGAGAGAAGATGCTCATCCAGAAGCAAGATTTACCACAATGTTTGATTTATATGCTTTGCCGAAAGACTTTCCCAAGTATGAAGAAGCCCAAAAGATTAAAGATCCTTATGAGAAAGTTCGATTTTTAGAAGAAGCCATAAGAAGATATAAACGATAGACGTTTTATTCCATACATTCAATTACATGAGTTTGAAAGCTTGCTTTTATCTCATCCCAGAAACTTAGAATGGGAATATATGGAACATGAAGAAGCTATTTCAAGTTTAGAAAAGTTGCTTAAAGAACATCACAACAATGCTGAATTGATTAATGAGGGGCATGAAACAGCTCCTTCCAAGAGAATTTTGAAAGTGATTCCAGAATACAATAAAGTCAGTGTTGGGGCGATGTTAACTGAATTAGAAGGAATCATAGCATTGAAGGAAAAATGCAAACACTTTGGAGATTGGATCAAAACTTTAGAAAAACTCCCCAGTAGTGGTTAAAATGTAATTTTCTCATTTTTAACAAAGAGATTTTTTGATAGATAAGACGAAAAATGAAATCGTAGCAGGGCTATGATGAGGCTTTTCAACGAAATATATCGGAAAATGTCGTAATTAAAAAGCGAAAGTTATTTTTTTACCATTACCTTATAAACCTTAAATTTCCTTAAAACAATTCCGTACTTTTGCGTCTATACTAAACTTTTAACGTCTTATTAGGTCGAACAAGCAACTTTAGTGAAAGATCAGAAATAAAGTATTCCAAAATGAGACTAAGAGATTTTCTGATTTTTTAGGCGAAAAACGGAGTCATAGCAGGGCTAAGACGAGTATTTTCAACGCCAAAAATCGGAAAATGTCGATGTCACATGGAATAACTTATTTTTGTTGTTTTACTTAACACACAAAAAAATAATCTTACAGATATGAAACATATAATCGTTTTAATCGCCTTTCTAATGGCTGCTACTACGTTTTCTATGGCGCAAAAAATCGTCTATGTAGATACGGACAAGGTTTTAAACAGTATGCCAGAATACAAAGAAGCCCAACAGCAAATTGATAAAATTACTGAAAAATGGCAAAAAGAGATTCAAGCTAGGTATTCTGAAATAGAAGAAATGTACAAGGCTTACCAAGCCGAAGAAATCCTTTTGACCGAAGACCTAAGACAACGTCGTCAAGATGAAATCATTGAGAAAGAGAAGAGTCTCAAGGAGTTACAAAAAGAAAAGTTTGGTCATGAAGGGGCATTATTCAAAAAACGTCAAGAATTAGTCAAGCCGATTCAAGATGAAATATACGCTGCCATCCAAAAAATGGCGACTCAAAGTGCCTATGATTTCGTATTAGATAAATCAAGTGGCATTTCCATTCTATTCGCCAACGATAAATACGACAAAACAGGCGAAATTATGCGGTCTTTGGGCATTAGTGGCGATGAATAAATAGTTGAAAACAAAATATTTAGTATTTTTATCAGATAATTGCTCCTTAATAGGATAATCCAATAACCTATAAATAAGAGTAGTTATCTGATAATCTATTTTATAGAAGCATCATTTTTCGTAATTTTGCACCAAATATTCAAAAATTAATGAAAAATATATTAAAAAAAGCCATTTTGCTGGTCATGTTTTTAGCAACAACGACCATCTTTGCACAGCAAAAGTACGGTCATATCAATTCTGCTGTTTTGTTACCAGAACTTCCTGCTTGGCAGGCTGCTCAAACAACAATGGAAACCTTTAGAGGGCAGATTGAGGCAGATTATAAAGCAAAGATAGAGGACTACCAACAACAAGTTAAGGTCTTGGAGGATAGAGTACAAGTCCAAAAAAATATTACAGAACAAGAGATCCAGATGGAGCAGCAAAGGCTGATGGAGGTAGAGCAATCCATTGCCCAGTTTGAAGCGGAGGCTCAACAGAAAATGATGAAAAAGGAGGAGGAATTGGTTGCACCGATTTTTGATCAGGTCAAAGCTGCCATCAAAGCGGTTGCAGAAGAGAATGGTTACACCTACATTTTTGATTTGAGCGTACAAGGAGCGATTGTCTATTCGATTCCCGAAGGCGATGTCACCGAATTGGTCAAGGCTAAGTTATAGCAGTTTGGTGATCAGTACAGGTGACAAGTGACTTTCTGTTCTTTTCGTGATTTCTTTTTAGGAGCGAACAGTCCCTCTTTCATCGCAAAGGAAAGTCCCGCTATCCGTTCTTATCCCCAAGCCACCCGAACCCTTTAGCCAACACAGGTTAGGGATACCACTACTATCGGGGCTAGTTGGTGAAGGATAGTACTTCTTAGAGCCAGTCTCATTTATCTATTACAAAAAATTAACAACAAAATACAAATGAAAAATATCTCAAAATTATTATTCTTAGCTTTTTGTTTTTTAGCGATCACTCATGTATCTGCCCAAAAGCTAGGACATCTCAACTCTGCCGAGTTACTCCCACAAATCCCAGAATGGGGGCAAGCCGAAAGCAGTCTTGAAACCTACAGTCAGCAACTCCAAAACCAATATAAAACCCAATTACAAGATTATCAGACAAAGTTGCAAAAGCTACAAGAAGACATGCAAAAAGGGATTATTACCAAAGTTGATGAGCAAACTCGTACCCAAGAACTTCTTGCTTTAGAACAAGAGATCGGACAGTTTGAAGTCAATGCACAACAACAAGTCGCTCAAAAACGAGAGGAGTTGTTTAATCCTATCATTGAGAGAGTTCAAAATGCAATAGATGCGATTGCGGTGGAACAAGGCTTTAGTTACATTTTCGATTTAAGTATTGGAGGAGTCGTTTATTCTCCTGAAGGGGATGATGTGACAGGTTTGGTTAAGACAAAGTTGGGTCTGTAATCTTGAAAAAATATACAAAAAGAAAAAGGAAAGGCGAGCTATTATAGCTCGCCTTTTTTTGTTTGGTGTTTTGTGGAAATTTGACAACTTATAGTTTTTAAAATTCTAAACGGTTCAGTTACTATGAGGACAGACCTTAACGAACTAGCCCCGATAGTAGTGGTATGAATGCAAGAGCGTTGGCTTCGTAAAACGTTGGCTGCATTCATAAGAACGGATAGCGGGACTTTCTGTGACGACGAAGCACCGAACCCTTCGCTCCTAGGTTAAAATATGAATAGGATTATAGGGTTTTTGGGAATT
>JAHDBB010000718.1 GCA_020630635.1 Chitinophagales bacterium | reverse complement strand
ATTTCATTTATAGGTGTGTCTTGTGGTCCATAGTTTAGAAAGCCGATAGTTTTTAAAATATATTCGATAGAGCATATTAAAAAAATGTTGTGTTTTTATTAGGAGCGAATGTTTGGGTACTTCGTTGTTTTAGAAAGTCCCGCTATCCGTTCCTATGAATGCGCCAACGTTTTGGGTAGCCAACGCATTGCATTCATACCACTACTATCGGGGCTATTTTTGAAAGGACAGAACCAAGCTACCGAAAAAAATTGGTCAGCGTTTATACTGGTTCAATAAAAAATAATGAAAAAAATATTAATTTACAAAACCCAATCAACCAAAAATGAAAAGACACTTAATCCATAAAGAAGAAAACCAATTTTGGATGATAGAAACGGCTGACAAAAGCCATACCATCACAGAAGGAAAGATCGGAAAAAAAGGAACTTCCCAAACCACTGACTTTACAAGCAATTACAAAGTTCGAGATGATGTGAGCGATAAGGTAAAGGCAAAAATCCGAGCAGGTTACGAGTTTTTTATTCCCATTCCAGACAACCTATTTACCGAATTGGGAGAAAACCAAGAACACAATGGACCTTTTATCGTCGTTGATTTTGACAACAAAAAAGAGGTCATTGAAAAGTTAGAAAAGGGCTTGCAATACATCAAAGATTACTTAGAGTCGGGTGTGACAAGTTTTAAGCGAATTGATAGCGATTTAGTGTGGTTTAGAGAAAAAAGCGAAGACATAAAAATGATGTATCAAGAGGTAGATTTCTTTGACAAAGTGTTGGAAATATATCCTGATTTAGAAACTAAAGTTATGGAATGGCTTGACTTTGCCATCAGTATTCGAGGCATTCATACCGAATACGGACAAGGTTCTTATTTATTTCAAGATGTCGCTTCTGCTTTATTGAAACATGATAAAAAACACCTTGATAAATTTTTAGCCTATTTACATACTTGGGATTGGGATCATGAAACCGATGACGAAAGTGAATTGATTGAAGACTTGATTGTACGATACAGGGCGACTTCTGAAGAAGGCTTAAAGCTCATTGCAGCCCGTCGCCTTTCATTGGCAGGACAACATGGCAATGAGTTAGAACTAAATGAATACTTAGAGGATGTAGATGAAGAAACCATCAATCGTTTTTTCCAATTGATGATGCTCAATCTCTTAAAAGACAATCATGGACAGGAAAATAAACGCTTGACCGATCCAACCAATGCCGCCCATTATAGGGAAGCGAAACAAACAGTCGATTATTATATCAGCGACATTTTATCGGAATTAGGCATTGATTTTGACGAAGAAAGGATGGTAATGGCAGTTGCCAATATTGATAAAAATAACCCTCACCATCTAACCGATATTTTGAATCCCGATTACGACATTCCATTGAGTACACCTTTTTGCATCACATTGGGACATGAAGAAACCAAGAAAAGAGATTTGCCCAAGTCCATTCAATATTTTAGTCAAGCCATCGAACAAGACCCTCAATCAGCGGATGCATTTTTAGGTCGAGGTTACGCCCATTATTGCGCCAATGATCTGAAAAGTGCGGAACAAGATTGGGTTAAATCATTGGAATTATTTCCCGACTCTATCACCTCTAAACGCAACTTGATTGAAGTCTATATGATTCATTCTCCTGATTATCCCAAAGCCTTGAAATTGGTCAATCAACTGATAGATAGACAGTCTTACTACAAAGCTGGCGATTATATTCGCAGAGGGGGGATTTATGAATTGATGGGAGAGATGGAAAAGTCGGAGGAAGATTATCAAAAAGGCTTGACTTCCAGAGAGATGGGCGACCATCTAAATTATGTCGAATTTAAAATCTTTTTAAATCAATTTGAAAAAGCACACAAGGTTTTAAAGAATAGGAAAATCATCAAAAAACAAAAGACGACAACCAATTCTATGGTGATTGCTCACTTATTCAAATGTATTGCTTTGATTGGGATGGAAAAAGAGTATGAAAAAGAAAAGGCTCAACTATACAAGCATTTTGAGAAAGGGAGCGTTTATAGCAAATGGAATTTTCAAGTGATTAATGCTTGGTTGCCTAAGTCAAATTTGAGTGAGGAACAAAAAAAGGAAGCCCAAGAACTTATTGCATTTATTGAAGAAAATCGTTCTACCAATTATTAGGAGCGAAAGGATGTTGCTTCGTCGTGTTGAAAAGTCCCGCTATCCGTTCCTAT
>JAHDBB010000105.1:2763-13999 GCA_020630635.1 Chitinophagales bacterium | reverse complement strand
TACTTAGAATAGCGATCAATACTTCTTCTGGAATTTGAGAACTTAGTAGTTCGTCTGTATTGAGTCGGTTTAATGCAATGAGGTCGTAGCCTGTAAAAATCTCATTACCTTGCAAGTAGGTTATTGCTCTTGTTTTGGGTCTCCCCAAGTAGATGACGATATGTTTGATGGGTTTTTTATAATGCTTGAAAACGAGACCGTGATATTCGGACATACGATAGAGCATCTTTTTACTCAATTTGGTTTGAAACTCAATGTGTAGTAAGAAAGTCTCCTTATCTTCAGTCGTTACTCGATATAGAAAATCTGTTTCTCTTTCAATGGTAGATTGATATTTTTCTTTTTCTCGTTTAAAAGTCTTGATCTTGATGCCTAATTCTCGTTGGATAAGAGGGATAAAAACAGGTTCTATATTTTCTTTGAAGATTTTGTCATAGATATTGCTACTGTTTTTTGGCTTGCGTTCTTTTTTTTCTTTGGTCATTGTATTTTTTTGAAAAGGAGTCTTCACTAATACAATGCAACTTTTTGGAAATGCAAGCGATTTTTAATAAAAAAATCATCGCCATTTACTGATAATGCCATTGCGCCATCCGTACACCATGTAATCCCAACTTTCTTTGTAACGATACGATCGCTGTAATAGAAAAGAATCATTGGGTTGTTGGTCAAAGTAAAACCAGACATCTGGAGAATTACCTTGTGAAGTATAATGCCATTCTTCCACCGTATTTTTTCGGTGTACAACATCAGGCGGACCATAAATGATATAGATCAATCCTCTATCTGTTTTCCAACCCATTTTTTGATGAGTGAATAAATGATTGGCTTGTTCGATACGACCATAAAACTCTTTAATGAGTACTTTGCCTCGTTCATAACTCCCTGCTTTACTCAACCAAAAATCATCTATTGCCTTTTTTTTATCATGGGCATTGAGTAGTTTTTCATATTCCTCTTGATTGGTAATAAAACGCAAGCCTTCTAATAACTCCTCTGCTGACGTTAACTTTGGAAAATCATTGGAGACGGCATTGATCGTGGTTGTTTTTTCAAAATCAGTAGCTTTGATTTTTACTTTATAAAACCCTGCTTTCTTTAAAGTAAATGGATTCGTAGAAGCACTAAATGAAGAGGCATATTTTGGGGCTGAAATTTCTTTTTCTGAAAAAGGGGGAGGCGGTAAAATGGTGTCAATTAGATGGTGGTGTAAGAAAATATCAAAGTCATTGACCAAATTAGATTGTACTTTTATCTTGGTGGGAAAATCAATGTAGTCGTCAAATAAAATGGCTTGTGTTTGAGCCTGAGTCCACAAAAAAGATTGTGCATTTATAGGGTCTTTTTTCTCTACTAAAAGTTGTTTGTTAAAAACTTCTTTTTTGTCAGCACTTTTGACTTGGATATCTAATGTATAGTTTTGTCCTAAAGGAGCCGCCAATGTTTGAGAGAAAAGTCGTTTTTGAGGTAAGATAAAAAAGCTAGAATCTATCAATATATTGAGTGAATCTAATATCTCAATATTGACGATATTGTTGCCTTTTTGGATACTTGGATGATCAGGGACTTTGACAAAAACCTGGGAGCTATCTTCGCTATGATGCCAAACTTTGACTTTGAGTAATTCTTCTTCTGAATTAAGATGATATTCGTAGGCATAGTTCGTAGGTGGTGTATAACGATACCATCCACAACTTCCTAAAAATCCCATCCAGGTAAAGAGTAGTATGCGTAAGTATTTTTCCAAATATTGAAAGTTAATAAGGTTAAAGATTAGCTATGAAATTTTTTCGTCACCCGTCACCCAGATTATTCCCAGCTTTCGTCATCATCCAATTTTTTTTGTTTGTAGAAGAGTCGAGTCTCTACTTTTTTCCATTCTCTTTCTATAATCAAATCGGCAATGAGATAATGCGCTAATCCATCGGATTCATCCAAAATGACTTGCTTGATTTTTTCCTCACTTACGTCCATAATATAAAGCATATTGAGCAATTTCTCAAAGTCTTTTTCTAGGAGATATTCTACGACATAGGCGACCCGTTCTCGTAATAGTTCCATGCCATCTGGCATTCCTAATTCCGAAGCGTCTAAACCCAATTCTTTGGTGATTTGTTGGGCAGTTAAGATGACTAGAGATGGGGCCATATTGGTTCATTTTTTACATGTTGGGACGATGGGACGATTTTTTGGTTCTGTTCGTAGTTTGGGGACGAAGGGACGTTAAAAAAGGGACGAGAGGACGGTTTTGGTTCTTTTCGTGGTCTTCATCCTAAAGAATGAAGTAAAGTACTTTTCAGTTCTTTTCGTGATTTCTAATCTATATACAAGGTTTTTCGATAAAAAAGGTTAACGTCTCTTCGTCACAACTTATGGCACTAAGCAGTACCAACCTTTCCCAACTAGCCTCGATAGTAGTGGTATTCGTGTAGAAGGGTTGGCTTCACAAAACGTTGGCGACACGAATGAGAACGGATAGCGAGACTTTCCATGGCAATGAAAGAGAAACCTTTCGCTCCTAAAAAATAGGGACTGAATCCAAAGTCACTTGTCACCCTTCATTCATCATCAACTAGTTTACTTTTTAAGACTAAAATAATCAGCTTTATTTTGTGTTTAAATAAGGATAGATTGAATGATGTTTCTTTTAGACCGAAAATTATGACAAAATATTATATTCTGCTACTTTTTTTTTCTCAATGTACTTTGGCACAGGTCATCAATGGAGTCAACATGATTCCGTCTTGGGACCCTGTTGATAAACAATGTATGGAATCTGTCCACGAATTGGAAGCACAATGGGTTTCATTGGTGATTTATCAATACGGCGATTATCAAGAGGCTTACTTGCCCGAATTGGGCTATGACTCTAGAGACCAAAAATGGGGGGAAACGTTGGAAGGAATTGAAAAGATGATCGAATATGCCCATTCTTATAAGCTGAAAGTGATGCTCAAACCATCTGTTTGGTTTCCCAATCATGGATGGCCTGGAGATTTTGAACTAGCCAATAAAGAAGAATGGGAGACTTGGGAAACTTTGTACAAAGATTATATTTTAAATTATGTCCAACTTGCCGAAAAAATGAACGTGGAAATGATTTGTTTGGGGACAGAAATGAAGCGAGCGATCCAAATACGACCACAATATTGGAAAAAATTGATAAAGGAATTGAGACAAAATTATTCGGGCAAATTAACCTATGCCGCCAATTGGGACAATGTTTTCAATATTCCTTTTTGGAAAGAACTAGATTATATTGGGGTCGATGCTTATTATCCTTTGTCAGAAGACGAAACCCCTTGTACGGACGAATTATTGGAACGTTGGCAAGAACCTAAAAAACAGTTGCAACAATTATCCCAAAAGCATAAACTGCCCATTCTCTTTACCGAATATGGGTATCGAAGTGTGGATAAGGCAATGTGGCGACAGTGGGAAATCGAAAACTTATATGATTTTCCTGCCAATCATGAGGCGCAAAAAGTGGGATATGAAGCCATCTTTCAAGCTTTTTGGCAAGAAGACTGGTTTGCAGGCGGCTTTATTTGGAAATGGAGTCCACATGACAGTGTAGCAGGAGGACCCAATAACAATGATTATACACCTCAAAATAAACCTTGTGAAGCGATGATTCGACAGCATTTTTCTCAATCCAATCAGCCATAAAAGATACTTTTCAAAACAAAGCAGTCCAATTATTTTTTATCTACTCACGATTATTGTATTTTGGAAACTTAAATCGACCAAACCAGAACATTCTCGAATGCAAAACACCAAAATACTACTACTTTTCTTGAGCATTCTTCTTACATTAGGAGCTTGCAATCCTTCTCAATCTCTCAAATCAGTGACAGATTTATACGATGGAAGCAAAATTGAGTCTGATCCAGCGATTGACAAAATGCTTGCTCCTTACAAAAAGGATTTGATGCAAGAAATGAATCAAGAAATCGGTACTGCTTCTCAACAACTCCTTAAAGAACGTCCAGAATCGGCATTAGGCAATTTTGTGGCAGATGCCATTTTAGAAACAGCCAGAGGGCTATATGACAAAGAGATTCATTTTGGTTTGCCCAATTATGGTGGTTTACGAGTGCCTTATCTCAATGAAGGAGCGATTACCAAAGGCGAGATTTTTGAGTTGATGCCTTTTGACAATCTATTAGTTGTACTGACGATTGATGGCAAGATGGTGGAAAAACTTTTTACGCACATCATTATCAAAGAAGGCTGGCCCTTGTCCAAAGGTGTCAAGATAGAAGCCGATACCATCAATAATCAACATCGTTTTTTCATCAATGAAGAAGAAGTAAAACCCAATGAAACCTATCGTTTTTGTGTATCTGATTATATTGCCAATGGGGGAGATGATTGTGATTTCCTAAAAGATCAACAACGGGACGAATTGGATATTTTATTCCGAGATGCCATTATGGAATATGTCAAAAAACAAAAATCTATTGATGCCAATATTGAAGGGCGGTTTATTTATTCAAGTCGATAGTTTTAAGTCCATCGTCCATAGTTCGGTTCTTTACACGTTCGTTTAGGAGAGAACGGTTATTACTCTTTCATCGTGACGGGTCTCCCCGCTATCCACTCTTATGAATGCAGCCAAGCTTCTACTGCAAGTCTTTTCGACTTGTGGCCCAAAGCCTTTTGCATTCATACCGTTACTATCGGGTCTAGATGGTTGAGGAAAGTACTTCTTAGTGCTAGTGGAAAGTGACATGAGGTGACGTATAGGGACGTTTATTTAAAAAAAGCGAAAAATTTGTTCTTGTTATAAATGAAAAACGTCCCATCGTCCCAAAAACCACGAACAGAACTGTAAAAACGCCCCATCGTCCCAAAAATTCACGAACAGAACCGAAACTATGGACTATTGACTATCGACTATGGACTCAAAAAACGTCCCAAAAACCACGAACAGAACCACAACGTCCCAATGTTTAAAAGAAACAAACAAAAACAAAATCCATGCTCAATCGTAGAAACTTTATAAAGAAAACCGCTACTGGATTACTCATGTTAGGAGCTACCAATTGGACCCATGAATTATGGGCAAGCGGTTCTTTTACCAAACTCACCATCCTACACACCAACGACGTACACAGTCGCATAGAACCCTTCCCCATGGATGGAGGAAAATATCAAGGCTTAGGTGGTATCTCTAAACGAACCACCCTTATCAAGCAAATCAGACAAAGCGAAAAGAATGTTCTTTTATTGGATTGTGGCGATATTTTGCAAGGAACGCCCTACTTCAATTTTTATGATGGAGCTTTAGAGTTTAAACTCATGAATGAAATGGGGTATGATGCCGCCACGATTGGCAACCACGATTTTGATGCAGGAATTGAGCAATTGAGCAAGCATCTGGATACTGCTAAGTTTGCTATGTTAAATACCAACTATGAGGTCAAAAACACGCCCTTGAAAGGCAAAGTACAACCACATAAAATTTTTGAGTTTGGCGACATCAAAGTAGGCGTATTAGGAGTCGGGATTCAATTGGACGGTCTTGTACCTAGTAAATTGTATGGAGAAACCCAATACAATGATCCTTTAAAGTCAGCCAATGATACAGCAGCGATATTAAAAAGTGAACAAAAGTGTGATTTAGTGGTTTGTTTATCGCATTTAGGATTTGAGTATGATTCTGATAAAATCAGTGATGTGGTTTTGGCTCAAAATTCTAAGCATATTGATCTTATTTTAGGAGGACATACCCATACCTTTTTACCAGAACCAGTAGTTCATAAAAATCTTGATGGCGAAGAAGTCATTGTGAATCAAGTAGGGTGGGCAGGTATTCGGTTGGGACGTTTAGATTATTACGTTAAGCACAAGAATAAGAAGAAAAAGGTCTTGGCACAAACCATTCCGATTCAATAATTTCTCATTGAAACGATATTGTATATTGATTTTTTGTTATGTATTTATCTTTTTTCTTACAAAGAAGCCAAAAAATCAATAACTTAGAAATAATTTTGTAATATTTAGGAAACTTTTTGTTAAAATATGGTTTTAAGCAACCAGAGTTTAATATTTTTGTCGTCCCATTTTTCTGACAAAAAAATATTGATAGTTTTTTTGCAAAAACAAGTAATTTTTGGTAACATATATGCCATTTTTAATCAATAAGCTCCTAACTTATTAGTAAAAAAGTTTAGTTTTTTTGAGGAACTACTTAAAACCAAAGCATTTCTAGTTTTTATACTATATATTTGCAAGTTCTATCAGAAAAATAACTATTTCTAATCTAGGGAAAATATCCCTATTTTAATCATCCAAAAAGCAACACCTTTGCCTCCTACAGTCCAGCCTGATGTAAATACTGTTTGGTTAAATTGTTTGAGAACCATTCGAGCCAATGTAAGCCAACAGAGTTTCAAAACTTGGTTTGAACCTATCAAACCAGTCAAATTAGATGGTACCATCTTGACCATTCAGGTTCCAAGTCAATTCTTTTTTGAATGGCTAGAGGAGCATTATGTTCAGTTGTTAAGCAAGACCATCCGCCAAGAATTGGGGGAAGATGCTCGTTTACAATACCGTATTGTCGTCGAGAATAATATGAATAATACGCCCAGTATACCACATGTCCCTCACAAAACAACTCCTACCTATTTTAAGTCGGAAGAATCTCAAAAAGAAGCTATCAAAAATCCTTTTGTAATTCCTGGATTGAGAAAGCTAGAAGAAACTTATCAACTCAATCCTAAATATACTTTCCAAACTTATATTGAGGGAGAATGTAACCAACTGGCTCGTAATGCAGGTTTGGCAGTTGCCGATAATCCTGGTGGAACGGCTTTTAATCCGTTGGTTTTGTATGGTGGAGTGGGTTTAGGTAAAACGCACTTGGCACAAGCCATTGGTAATGATGTCAAACAAAAATATATTAGTAAGAAAGTATTGTATGTTTCATCTGAGAAATTTACCAATCACTTTATCGAAGCAGTTAGAGGAGGATCCATCAACGACTTTATCAACTTCTATCAATTGGTAGATGTATTAATCGTTGAAGACATCCAGTTTTTTGCTCACAAAGATAGAACCCAAGATATTTTCTTCCATATTTTTAACCACCTTCACCAATTGGGTAAACAAATCATTTTGACAAGTGATCGTCCTCCCAAAGATTTGCAGGGAATGGAAGAACGTTTGACATCTCGTTTTAAATGGGGATTGACGACGGACTTACAAGTGCCTGATGTGGAAACTCGTATCGCTATTTTGGAAATGAAGCTGCAACAAGAAGGGATTGAGTTAGATAGGGATGTCGTCGAGTATGTCGCTATTAATATTGATACCAGTATCCGAGAGCTGGAAGGTGCGATGATTTCACTTTTGGCTCAAGCGTCTTTGACTAAAAAGGCTATCGACTTAAATCTTGCTAAACAGACGATTAAGAAGTTTATTAGCAACGTTTCTAAAAAAGACCTTTCTATTGATTTTATTCAGCAGGTCGTATGTGATCATTTTGAGATTAACTACGATGATATTGTGGGTAAAACTCGGAAGCGAGAGATTGTACAAGCCCGTCAATTGGCGATGTATTTTGCGAAAAAATATACTGAAAACTCTTTAAAAGGTATCGGTAATGCTTTTGGTGGGCGAGATCATAGTACCGTGATCCATGCTTGTCAGACCGTGCAAAACTTGACAGAGACGGATAAGGAGTTTCAGCAAAATGTGGCAGAGGTCGAAAGACAGTTGAAAATGAATTTGTAGAGGTGTTTTTACAGTTCTGTTCGTGGTTTTGGGACGATGGGACGTTTTGCGGTTCGGTTCGTGGTTTTTGGGACGACGGGACGTTTTTACGGTTCAGTTCGTGATTTTTGGGACGGCACGATTTTCATTTTAAACGTCCTATACATCACATATCGTCCCCTCACGTCACTTTCCACTAGCACTAAGAAGTACTTTCCTTGACCTAATAGACCCGATAGTAGTGGTATTCGTGTAGCAGCGTTGGCTGCCTAAAAAAAGGCGACACGAATAAGAACGGATAGCGGGGAGACCCGTTACGACGAAGCTATCTGCCTTTCTCTCCTAAAAAATTACCAATCAATTCAACACTTTGCTTTCCTTATCTCCTAGAAGAATCTAGGAGAAATAATTTTTTCATCATCTTGTGGAATGAAGTCGTAGCCAATAAAAAACTCATGAGAACCTACGGCTGTTGCCACCTTTTTCAGCGGAAAATCATACGCATAGCCTGCCCTTAGTTTTTCATTAAAGTAAAATTCGGTAAAGATTGAGAAGGAGTCCCCAAATCGGTGGGCTAATCCTGCTAGAAAGGTATTCTTGAAAATGAAACTAAGACTCAAATCAATAGAAATGGGTGCTTCTGCTGGTATAGATTTGATCAGAATGGTAGGACGTAATTTAAAGTCGGTTGTATTCAAAGGAAGGACCGTTCCTGCCCCTAAGAAATAATGACGGCGTTGAAACTCCTCTGTTTCCACAAATTCACTATTATTGTTCAATAAATGCGGAACAGAAAACCCAATGTATGATTTTTGAGTAAAATAAAGTAAGCCAAAGCCAAAATTGGGTAAGAGACGGTTTTGACGATTGGCAAAAACAGCGTCTCCAATATCGGGCAAGTTTTCTACGTCATTGAGGTTGGAAGTGTAATTGAGAATACCGCCTTGTAAACCAGCCGATAATTCCCCATTTAAAAAATCGAATCGGTAAGAGTAACTGGCAAAAGCACTTAGGCGATTGTGTACACCAATTCTATCGTTTTCGATATAAATGCCTAGTCCTACTTTCTTTCTAAAAGGACTGTGGACGCTGATAGAAATATCACGAGGAGCCGTAGGGATGTTAGCCCATTGGTGACGGTAATAGGCGAGCGCACTTAAATGACCTCGACTTCCTGCATAGGCAGGATTAATCACCAAGTTATTAAACATATATCCTGTATAATGCGTATCTTGTTGGGCATTACTGACTTGGGTCCAAGTGAAGAGTATCGTTAAAATAGTTAGAATTTTTTTCATGGCTTGGGCAGTATTTCATTTATGAAATCAACTAGCAAGTTAGCATTTATGATAGAAATCAACAACTAATCTATCAAAAATAATTGTTTTTTTATGGGTTATTTTAGTAATGTGTGAAAGTCAGTTTGACATCAAATATTGTTTTCTGTTGAAACTTCTCACACCATTGTTTGTCCATAGCAAAAATATATACGATGAATCAACGCTCAAAACTTACGATTTTTTTCTTTTTATTTCTAATATTTGGCAAAATTCAAGCACAAGAAAATTTGAGTGACTTGATCGAAGACCGATTGACGGAGAAAGAAGCCTCCTTTTCATTCGCCACTCCAACACCTGATGAGGTCTTTGATATTTCTTTAGAAGAAGACAGTCTTGCCTTAGCTGCTGATACCAGTACATTGGAAAAACTCAAACCCATCCAACAACTTTATCTTTTACGAGATTATCAACCTTTATGGTGCAAACAAAATTCTTTGACCAAAGCGGATACTTTACTTCAATGGATTGGAAAGGCAACGGAAGAGGGGTTAGAACCCGAAGATTATGACTATACCAACTTAAAGGAGCGATTTGAAGAAATAGACCCGACTATGTTGGCGATGTATTTGGTCGATTGGGATACCTTAGTCAATTTAGAAATTGATTTGAGTCGAGCAGCCTTGCGGTATAGTGAAGACCTTTTGTTGGGCAAAGTTGATCCTTTTGTCGCTCAATTGCAATGGGAAATCCCACAAGAAGAGGTGGAAATGTCAGAAGATTTGCAGTTGGTTGATACATTGGGCGTAACGACTTACTTTGAGAACTTACTTCCTAAAAATGAACACTATGACTTGCTTAAAAAAGCCCTTGCCGATTTTGATACTTTGGTACAAAAAGATACAGGTTTTATGGCCATGACCAAAAAACAAAAATTGGAGTTGGGAGATAGCAGCGACCAAGTAGAATTATTGAGAAAGCGACTTGCCTTATTTTATCCGATACCCGAACAAGAGACCAACAAAATTCAATATACTTCTCAAGTAGCAATGACTAAAGCAGATACGATCCAAATTATGAGTGAGGATAAGGAGCGTCAATATATTTATGAAGTTTGTGAAGATACGATTTATGCAGGAACGGATTCTATGTATATCCTCAAAGACTCTACCCAATATTCTTATGATAGTTTGATTGTTGGACCTAAAACGTTAATTGTCAAACGAGATTCTTTTAGCATTCAAGGAGATACCGTTTGGGACCCTTATTATTTTGACAGCACCTTACTCAAATATTTGGTACAATTTCAAAATGAATTTGGATTGGAGCCTGATAGTGTCGTTGGACCCAAAACCATTGCGGCATTGGATCGTCCCATTACCGATTATATTGACCAAATTAAGCTCAATTTAGACCGTTGGCGATGGTTGCCCAGAGACCACCCACCGACCTATATTGTTGTCAATATTGCAGGCTTTTATTTAGATGTTTTTGAAGACGATACCATTGCTTTGACCAAGAAAGTGATGGTCGGAAATGTTCGGACCAAAACCCCTGTCTTTGGAGATATGATACAATATTTAGAATTGAATCCCTATTGGACGGTTCCTTACAGCATTGCGACTAGAGAAATGTTGCCCAAAATCAAAAAAGATCCTGGCTATTTGAGTCGCAACAATTACAAGTTATTGAAAAATGGAAAGTCTGTTGATCCTTATAGTGTAGATTGGTCAACCATTAAGCGAAGCGGATTTCCTTATGTGATTCGTCAAAACCCCAATAAGAAAAACGCTTTAGGCATTGTCAAATTTATGTTTCCCAATCGTTACAATGTCTACTTACACGACACACCTTCCAAACATTTATTTGTTGAATATTCTAGAGCCTTTAGTCACGGATGCATTCGTTTAGAGAAGCCCGTTGAATTGGCTGAATATCTTTTGAAAGATAACTCTAAATGGACTCCACAAAAAATTGAACAAACCCTTAAAAGAGGAAAGAATAAACGCATTGATTTGAAGACCCCTTTGCCCATTTATCTCACTTACTTTACAACATGGGTTGATAAAGAAGGTACTTTACAATTTCAAAAGGATGTTTATAGGCGAGACAAGAAGTTGTTAGAATATTGGAAGAATCCCAAACAAGAAGAAGAGTTAAAGTAAAAAATGAGGAGAGGCTTTTTTTATGGTAGATAGATGTTTTTTTTTCTTATACTTTTTAGGAGAGAATGTTTA
>JAHDBB010000105.1:0-2663 GCA_020630635.1 Chitinophagales bacterium | reverse complement strand
CACAGCCATACCACTACTATCGGGTCTAATAGGTTATGGATAGAACCTTTAGTACCAGTTAGCAAATGTATTTCTACCAACATAAGGGTATTGTAGAAAAAACTTAAAGGGTATTTATAAGGACCACATAGACAAAAGGGGTTTGGAGGTTTGGAATAAAAAGAAAAAAGGAAGGAAATTGGCATGGCTATGTTGGGAACAATTATAGGAATTGCGCCAATTTCCCCCTTCTTTTTGATAAATCCTCAAACTACAAAGAATTTTATCAATGAGTATTCACGATGTGTGAGATACTCGCACGCTCACAAATGATGAAGGTAACAGAGTTGGATAATTAGTCTCGGTTAAGACACTAACTTCCCCATTCCAACTCGTATTACCTCCTAAATAATCTAAGAAAATGTTTAATTCCTCCCAATTGTAGTGGTATTGGTTACCATTGTGTATTTGAAGAACTTAAACTTACCTAACATATATAAATTCTTAGAATTCTCTTTGTCAAAAAACAAATAAAGGAGTTTATTTTAGTCTAATATTTACTTTATCTAAGGAATATCATTTAAGTCCATAGCCTCCATCATAGAGTCTACTTCAGTTTTATTATCTTGATAAAGTCTATGTGCGTCATTATCATTAATACTTCCACTAGTGATAATGTTCAGTAGTAGCAAAACAGCTATAATTTGTCCCATCTTTAAAATGATTTTTGTAAGTTAAGTAGTAATTGATCAAAGATGAGGAGAGCAGACTGTAAAATCCATTTCAAATAGGTGTTGAAAAAATCTCGAATTTTCCTTTGGTCGCTTTGCTAATTTTTTCATTTTTAGTTTCTTATAATAAGGTAATTTTGTAAATAGTAACAAGGATAAAAGCTATATATTTAATTATTACTTATTTGTTTCTTTACTTTAACATTACATAAACTCAAACAAAACCTTATGCTATTGTCGTTTTGTGAGTTAGCAGGTATTAGTATAAAGTGATATTATAACCAATAAGAATTTAAATACGGGGAATAATTTAGCTTGGGTCTAATGTTACTGTGGCTTTTTTTTACGTTTCTTTTGCAAAGATGGTACACTTTTGTGCATAAATCTATTTCAATGTAAAAATATAAATAATAATGTTTTGTAGTTTGTGAAAAATGTACTATATTCACAATCAATAACTTAACTTTATGAAATCGTGCAATTAGTAACAAGCCTTATGGCAATTTTGAAGCCCAGTGATCTCAATCTCATTCGGCGAATTTATGCTGTAAAAGAACAAGAACGCAATATGCGGCTCAAACTGTTAGATCTTCTTATAGATTTTCCCAATATTACAGAGGAAGAAGCCGCCTTGCAACTTTACAATACATCTGAGCCAACCAAGGCATTTTATCAACTCAAAAAACGTTTACGAGACGATATTGGACATTTCCTCATCATGCAAGACAAGGAAAAACTTTATAGTTCTACCATTGGAAGGGCTAAATTTGACTGTCGAAGAAAGCTGATGATCGGGGAGTTGTTTATGAATAGAGGTGCTTATAAGGAAGCCAAAAAAATCTTGTCAAAGGCTCTTAAAATAGCTCAGGACAATGAGCTTTTTGGAGAGTTGATCATGATCTGTGATGTTTTACGTACTTCCATTGGTCCCAAAGAAGGACTCAAGGCATATGAAAAGTATAGTCAATTGATTAGCGAAAACCTTATTCACCAAGAAAAATCCTTAAAAGCTAGAGAACTATATTATAAAATGAGCCTTCCCAGCCAATTTACCTTCAATTCTAATGTCGATTTTGCAACCTATGGAGCCAATATTTTGGCAGAATTTGATTTATATGAAAATGCAGGACGTTATTATCGACACTTACACTATCTGACTTCCATCTTTTATTATTTTAGGATAAAAGACTATGAAAATTGTTTGGAAAAACTCCAAAAGTTTGAAGAGCTTATATCCAATGACTCTATCTTACGGACAGCCACCAATATCGCTTGGTGTCTCAACATTTATGCAGAAGTCTATCTGAACCTTAATAACAATGAAGAAGCTGAAGTATATGCTCGACAAGCATGTCATCGAATCCGTAAAAACCTGACCAATCGTGTATGGGCATTGGAAAAACTCTTTTTGGCTTATTTTCGACAACAAAAGTATCCCAAAGCTACTCAAGTAATTGAGGAGGCAATGGATAACCAGATTATGAAAGACAATAAGCTGATAAAAGCTCGTTGGGATTTCTATCAAGCAATTATGGCATTTTCCCAAAAGAATTGGGGAGAAGCTAGGGATAAATTGAATTTGACACAAAAGCTGGCAGGTTCGGATAGCTCTGGTTGGCAAATTGGATATAAACTTTTAGAGATTATGCTGGCCATCGAAGAACAAGAGTATTATATGTTGGCTTATTTGTTAGACAACCTCAAACTCTTATTGCATCGTCAAAAAGGAAACAATGCCAATGTTGATCGATCCAAAACAATTTTAAAAATTTTGAAAAACTATCAGTCTCAAAAGTTTGATTATCATAGAACGCTTCAAAAAGTAACAGCAGATTTAGACTTATTGCAAAAAGGGGAAAACTCTTATTATTGGGATCCTTTGGGTTATGAAATTATTCGGTTTGACGAGTGGTTTGTTCAAGGGCTAAACCAAAGAAAATCAAAAGGAATGGG
>JAHDBB010000717.1 GCA_020630635.1 Chitinophagales bacterium | reverse complement strand
GAAGCCAACGCATTGCATTTATACCGTTCCTATCGGGGCTATTTTGAATGGACACAATTTCTTAGTAACAGCTTCATCTTAAAGAATGAAGCCAAACATTTTCGTCTTTGCTCAAAAACTTTTTAGCGTTTACCAAATTTTACCAACGGACACTTTACTAGTTCCTAAGAAAATGGATTGTAGATACGGTGATATAAACACTTGATCTGGGTCGTGTTCTTTTCGATATTTCAAGAAAGTCTCAAACTGTGGATAGGAAGTCGCAAAGTCTTCTGCATTTAGAGAGTGCATTTTCCCCCAATGTGGTCTTCCTCCATACGCTCTAAAGATGGTCTCCAATGCTTTGAAATATGCCTTGTAATCTTTCTTTTGATAGACATGACAGGCGACATAAGCCGAGTCTCTTTGATAAGCTGGACTTAGATAAATATCATCGCCTTTGACAAAACGATTTTCAATGGGAAAGTGGACATTGTATTTTTTGGTATTGACTTCCTTGATAATATCTTTGATAACATCATCATACGCCTCCACAGGGACATTGTATTCCATCTCATGAAATTTGACCAATCGAGTCGTCGCATAGACTTTATGACTATGATACACTTTCTCTGTATTCGCCATTCCTGCTATCGAAATCTTAGAGGTTAATTCTGCGCTTGAAGGGAAAAAACGCATGACCTCACACAACATTTTAAAGATCACATTTTCGGCAACAAACTCACTGTAGTAATTGAGCAAACCAACTTTATCCGCTTGTCCTTCTGCAATATTAGAAGTTTTTGCCCACGCTTTGGTTGTATGTGGGAACCAGTAAAACTCAAAGTTGCGATTTTCAGCGTTGATTTTTGAATAGTTTGTGAGAATATCGTCTAAGGGTACGACTTCTGATTTGAGGGCAAGTTTGTAGGCTGGCACACATTGTAAGGTGATCTCTGTGATGACTCCTAATGTGCCTAATGATAGCTGGGCAGCTTTGAAAAGGTCAGGCTTGTCAGTGGTGGAACACTGGATGATTTCACCTTTCCCATTGACAAATTTTAGGGCGAGAACTTGGGTGGAAATCGTTCCAAAATTGGTTCCTGTGCCATGTGTTCCTGTGCTGATGGTTCCTGCAATAGATTGGCGGTCAATGTCTCCTAAGTTTTCCATCGCCATGCCGTTTTCATACAATAAATCGCCTAAGTCGTATAGCTTGGTTCCCCCCTTGACAGTTGCAATATGGTTTTCTTTATCAACAGAGACTAATCCAGCATATTTATCCAAACTTATCAGTATTTGATCGGTTTTGGATAAAGGGGTGAAGGAATGACCTGACCCAATGATGCGAACTTTTTGCTTGTTTTCTAAGGCTTTTTGTACAATCTGTTGGATTTCGGATTCGCTTTCGGGATAAGCGATGATTTGTGGATTCCATTCGATAATGCCAGACCAATTTTTCATAGGTGTTTCTTTTAGAAATTTGGGACGTTTCTTCGGTTCTTTTCGTACTTTTTGGGACGTAGGGACGTTTTTTTTCGGTTCTTTTCGTGGAAAGTTGTCACAAATTATGGGGTGTTACTTGCCACAGTTACTATAGGGACTATACTCAACGATCTAGACCCGATAGTAGTGGTATTCGTGTGAAGCGTTGGCTACCTAAAACTTGGCTACACGAATAAGAACGGATAGCGGGGAGACCTGTCACAACGAAGCATCCTCCATTCTCTCCTATACAAATAAAACATTTTTATTTGAAAAATGATTAGAATTGGACATAAGTACCTAAACTCAAATAATCGACACATTTTATGAGGGTCTCTTTTTCGCTTATACTGCGTTATTTTTTCCAGCGATAGCTCGGCTATCACGGCAAAAAATGCCTTGTCTAATCAAAAAATAGCCTGCCTCAAAAATGACGATTATTTACGCATAGGTACTTAAAAAAATCCGTATCACTGTTACAGCGACACGGATTCTCGTATTATCGGCAATTTAGCTTTGATATATAATCCTTTTAATTGATTTTATACGTTAAGCCAAATGAATAGGTTCTACCTCTTGTGTAATCTTGATAAATGTATTCTTCGCCTTTGTATTCAACAGTTCGGCTATATTTGGCATTTAGCAAGTTTTGTACCCCAAATTTAGCAACAAAATTGTTACCAAACATCTTTTTGATGTTAAAATCTAATTGATTTCTTCCTTTTTCTTTTATATCGTTCAATCCATAACGGTTGATGGCGTAGCGACG
>JAHDBB010000104.1 GCA_020630635.1 Chitinophagales bacterium | reverse complement strand
TTTAAAATGCTTAAAGGTGTGCAAAGGTAAGGAAATTTCTTTGTTTTTTCAAATTCTATTTGCCAATACAAAAAATGACGTAACCAACTATATCTTTGAAAACCATTTGTTTATGTCTTTTCTATAAATAAACGAGGTACAAAATTTAATTTTTTGCAAAGGTAAAAATAAGAAAAAGATATTTTATAATTGTCAAATGTTATTTATTCTTTTGGAAGACAACAAACACAACAGCACATAAAAAAAGAGTAAGCATTTGATAATCAAACACTTACTCTTACAAATTTTCAAAACGGTGTTGTAATTTGTTGTCTTAGACAACGACTAACAACATAAGACAACAAACATTAATTAAATAAAAATACATAACACACTCTAAATATTTTAACAAGGTTTCTTTGTTGTCTGTTGATTTTTGTTGTCTAAAAAATTAGTCCTCTATATCAAAATATGATGTTTGTAATTGGTTGTAGCTAAACATATATACCTTAATTGATGATGCATTGTACTTAGGTAGTCTTATTGCTTTGGTCTTGCTATCACCATTGGCTATAAAACTGTTATCGTTGATTATGTACGTTCTCAAAGTTGATTCATCTATTCCGATGGTCTTGTATCGGTTGTAATACTCTTTCATGTATGCTGTATGGAAAGCCTTGAACCGTATTCCTAAAACTCTTAAATTGTTGTGAGAGAAAATACGATAATCTTTTCCAACTTGTAAAGTTGGCTGTTTGATATATCGTACATCCGTTTCTATATTCGTTGATTCTCCCATAATTCCATCATTCATCAAATAATGTACAATACTCCAAAATCTTGCTACTTCATCAGAATTATTAATGGTATCATTTTGATGACAGATTTGTAGAAGTACACTCTCTAAGATTTCTTCATACTTAAAAGGAAAGGTTAGTTTATGTTTGAGTGTTTCAAAACTTGCTAAGATGATGGCATAATTGGCAATCAGTCTATCTTCTATGTTTTGATCTTTCAAGTGTACTGTTTTCAGTTTATTCGCAATATTTTTACGGTGGGAAGCAAAATGTTCTTGAAAGTATTTTCGATGTTTAAGGATGGTTGTTAAGATGTGACTCATACCTTGTTTTTCTAAATCCTTTAACTCGGTATATTTTTCCGTTTTCTCAATGGTTCTGACTGTTTCAAAGAACTCTAAAATGATACATCTTTTGTATAAGGCAATGTCTTTTGTTGGTAGCTCCTGACCTGTAATAAAACAAGAAGAAAGAACCGAATTATTCAAAGTAGTATTATCATTGGAAAAGGCTTTGGTTCTGTATCCGTATCCATTGTAAGCATCTTTTAAGGCTTCTCCCTTCTCCAACTGAACACTATTTTTGTATTCTTCAAAATAGACCATCATATTAGCATATTGGGATAAGGTAGCTAAGAATGCTTTTGGTGTAGATGCGCCAGCAATGGATAAAGGTTTGATTCCTTTACCAAATAAGGCGATGAAACTTTCTGCTTGCATACTTTTTCCTGCTCCTGATTTCCCATAGTAAAACAAATGAGGAAAAAACTTTAGGTCTTCAAAAATGATGTCTCGGAATAAGGATGCAATCAAATAGCAGATACTTAGTTTTCCCTTTATACCGTACACTTGTCCTATGAGAATTGCCCATTGTATAAAATCTATCTTGCTAGTTGTCAGATACTCAAACTTTCGGTATTCTTCAAAACTCTTTCTTTGAGTATTCATTTTACTAGCTGTTGGTAGATAAAAATGATTCCTTGTTAGTTGTACTATTCCAAAGTCATTTGCTTTGTGAAATTGTCTTATGTCAAATATACCATTGGCAAAAGCATATACTTTTGAATCTTTTTGGAATCCCATTATCTCAATTTCTTTGGCTCTAATTTCCTTTGAGAATAGATTTTCTAAGATGCTTTGTAAATGGTAAGAACTGCCTTTGAATAGAAAATTGCCTTGTGCTGAAAAAGCAGCTTTAGCACTCTGACATTTTAA
This sequence comes from Chitinophagales bacterium, assembly GCA_020630635.1. Taxonomy (GTDB): domain Bacteria; phylum Bacteroidota; class Bacteroidia; order Chitinophagales; family UBA2359; genus JAHDBB01. Next base: position 12,141 of record JAHDBB010000104.1, on the reverse strand, counting down.
AAGCTCTTGGGTTGAAATATCTAATAAGGCAACTTCTTGGTATCGGTTGGTTAGTTGAATAATTCGTCTTGAATTGTTTGCTTTGGAATTGTCCATTAACAAGTAAAGGATTTTCATAGTAAAATTGGAGATTCTTCTTTCAGTTACTTGGCTTCCTTTACCACCCAAAACATAGTACATTCCATCTTTTACACCATATTCATACTCTTGAAAATACTGGTCAGATTTATTGTTTTTATGAACTTTATCATTGCCATTTGCTTTGTGATGGACTTCAAAATAATGTGTCTGGTGTTCCTGTTGATTGTTTTCATAAACATTTTGAATGGTTTTTAGATGATGATTTTGGTCATTCATCAAATGTCCATATTGGGCAATGATTGCACTTTTGGTAAATGTTTCGTGGAGTCCATACCGATTGCAAATACAGGCTAAATGAAATATAAAGTCATGACGTTTTCCTTCTACAAAAGTTTGTCCTTTGTTCTCCATTGCTTTGACACATCTATCAAAAATCTCTTGTTCATCTGTTAGTGTAGTTGAACTTGTAGATTCTGTATTCTGTTCTAAAGTGAACATACAACACTTCCAATTGATGTAGATATTGGGATCATAAGATACAAAACAAGCCCTTGCTATATCAGAACCAGAACTATCAACTTTAAGCTCAAAAGCCTTTTTAAAATATTGAAGCAATGCTTTGAAATAGCGTTTATGTGTCTCGTCCTTTCCTTCTTTGTTATCTGTTGGAATGATAATCTTTAAACCTTTGCCACTTGGACTAATGAAAATGGATAAGACAAAAGGACATTTTTTAACGAGATATTTTTTCAGTCTTTCAGCTTCTTCGATGGATGCTAATTTATCAATGTCTAATACGATCAATCCTGTGTAGATTTCAATATTTTGGCTTTTGCGTTTGTCCTTAAATATTCCCGATACTGTGAAATAGGATAGACATTTTTTATCCTTATCATAGGTCGTTTTGTCACCTTCTGCTAATTGTTTTCTAAGGTTTTCTATGGCTTTTTTCCATTTGCCATTCCGAATCAGATTGAGTATCTTTGATAACAAAATTTGCTCTTTAGGTTGATTGTCCTTGATGTTCCTAAAGATGTTGATTGGTACATCTTCAATGATGTTTTTCTTTTCTAAATACATAAAAATCATGTTTAATTATTAAGAAATTAATGATTAACTAATGCCTTCAATAGTTCCGAGCTATTGGAGGTTTTGTTTTTTATATGCAAGGGTTCAAGCCCTTTTAAAATAGACCCGATAGTAGCGGTATGGCGAGAATGTATTCGCCATAAGAGCGGATAGCGGGAGCATGTGTTACGACCAAGCACCTTAACCGTTCTCTCCTAATCATACAAATAGTAAATTTTCAAAGTATTATTTTGTTTGAATATTGGGCATAAAAAAACCCAACAAAGCTAGTTAAGTTGTCACACTCTTTAAGGATTTCCATACCATAGAAGGAAAGAAACCTACTAACAATGTTGGGTATATACGACTAGCCCAAAGGCTTTGTATCCCTGTAAATGAAGCAATATGTAAGTAAGGAAATCTAATGTATAGATTGCTCCTTAAAGAATGTGACGCTCCAAATATAATGCAAATTTTCATAGCCGTTTAATAAATTTCATCAAAATATATCAAAGTCTATCAATAGGGGAACTCTCCTATTAGTAAGTATGTAAAAAGTAGGTAAGTAAAACTGTAAGATTGCAAAATCCTTAAATTACATACTATGACTGTAAGATTCTTAGAATATTATTTGGGTGATAAAGGTATTCGATTGGATTATGTGGTTATTCACCATCAAAAGGAATACTATGTGACCGTTCTCACCAAACTAAATTTGTTGGAAAGTTTACATCCTGATAAGCATTATGAATATTTGTCTCTTAATCATAATGGTTATCACGAATTGATAAAACGGGCTTGGGAAATGGAATGGACTCCAACAAAGAAACCGAATACGCATACCGTTAAAGTCTATCCTGTTGATTGGGAATGTACAGCAAGGCTCTTTATTCGATTGGTCAAGTTTACTGTCCCTCAACAGTATTATGATGCTAATGGTGAGTTGATTGTAAGTAATGATCCAACTTCTTCGGCTGAATAATACAGTGTGCCTCCTATCTTTTTGGGATTCAATAAACCTTGTTTTCGATAGTTTTGTATTGTGCCATTAGACACCTTTAATACTCTTTCTACTTGATATGTCTTCAAGGTTTTTGGTAAGTTGTCTTTTTCTGTTAAAAGACTTTTCAGAGACTCTATCAAATCTATTTTGAAGGCTTCTAAATCAGCTTTTGTAATATAATCGTTTTGTATCATTAGCTTACCTTTTTAGAATAGTATGTTTTTTGAATGTGGTCTAATTCTTCTTTTGTTTTCTGCTTGCCTTTTTCTAACCACGCTAGTAAGTCTTGTTCCTTAAAGTATAAACGTTTACCGCATTTGATATAAGGAATTTTCTTGGTAGAAGTCCAAGTATAGATGGTGCTTTTGGAAACATTTAAAAATTGGGCTGCTTCGTCAATGCTCATTAACGTTTCTTTAGGCTCTGACTTGACTTGTTCTGTTAGAACTTTTCTTAAAACTTCTTCTATCAAAGTGGAAAGTTCCTTCTTTGGTACAATGATAATATTTTCCATTGATTGTTATTTTGGATGAATCAATGTTGCAAATATTTCGTGTTTTTTACCAACATCCAAACAGAGTGTAAAGAGTGCAAAGAAGAATGTAAGGAGTGTAAAAAAAGATTCAAAGAGTGTGAAGGAGAGTCTAAAGAATGTATTTTATACCTTTTAGATTGAAAAATATGCATCCAACTCAAAACTCATAAGAGACGGTTTTTTATTTCTAAAACTTGAATGTATTGTAATGATATTATCTCTTTCAAAATTATGGAAAGAAGATAATACAAATTGTTTGTATAGTTGTTTTTGTTTGACATTTAGTGAGTGTCTATTAAATAGCTGTTGAATAGAATAAAAGAAAACTCCTTTTCGATTGGGCTTTAAATTCAAGTTAAACTTCTTGGAACTTGGCGAATACCCAAACCCAAACTTTAACAGTTCTTTCGTATCTCCTTCACTCAAAAAAGGTTCACCTTGTTGATTGGTTTCTTTGTACAAAAAAGAAAAAAAGTGGTTGATTTGTTCTTCACTCAATTGCCCTTTGATTTCTATAAAATCGGTTGGTTTGTCTTCTCGTTGAATGATAGAAGTTTTTTGGATTGGCTGTTGTCCCAACTGTTGAATGACATTATGATAGGCTTGGTTTTTGGCTAAAAGTTTGATGATTTGATACTCATTTGCATCAATGAAGTTTTTATCAAACTCGCAAATCATTGGATGTTGTTTGTATCTTTCTTTGAGTTTGGGTAGTTCTGTTTTAAGAAAATTTTTGAGATGATTTTGTTTATATAGTTGGTCTATGTGTTCAAAGGTTCTCAATAAATGCATTTTGTATGCATTATTTAAAATATTCCATTCTCCTGCCTTTGGGTTATTGGGAATATGTTTTTTATAGAGGTTCTTTTGTCTAAATCTTAGTAAATTAATAAACTCATAGTTGAGCGTTTTGAGATATTTGTCTGGATTATTTTTTAGGTAGATTTGATATTGTTTTTCTAAGAAGTTGGTGTATAGGGTAAGGAGGGTTTGGAATTGGGTTTCTTGGGTCATTCTGTAATTAAATTTAGTTCTTTATGTTTGCTCTTTTTTAGAGTTATTTAGAGTTATCCACAAAAATAGTTTAAAATGTGGATAAATTCTTATAAATCTTTATTGCTATTTGGTTTACATTTGTGGTGAAAACGTTATTTAACTAAATTTACATTATGAGTCATACAGCGATAGCAGTTATATCATACGGAGAAAAAGAAGATAGAAAGTTCTTAGTGTTACAGGATGAAGACAAGAAAAATTATTTTTATTCTGTGCAGTTTAATGCACTATTTGCATCATTTGACATGGATAGATTCAAAACAAATGTTAGTTCATTTTTAGGAATGGAAACAGATAACCTAAATTTCAGGTACATTGTTGAGACTGATTGGATAGATAGAGATAAACCAAATACAACTATCTGTGATGTTAATATTCAGGAAGATACCATTTCAAATATCGAAACTCATTTAGAAGAGAAAAAAAGTCTAAGTTATAAATGGGTATCTTACAATGATATTGAAACCAAGAAAGACTTATGGATAAAAAAGCAAAAATTTATTTTAGATGATGTTTTCTTAAATTACTATTCTCCTTTCTTTCCAGAGTTTGATAATGCTTTTTTAACAAAAATTGAAATTCTAAAAGAAGCCATTCATAATAATAAACTCGTAATTTTTGCTGGTTCTGGAGTTTCAGCAAACTCAGGAGTACCAACTTGGTATCCTTTAGTAACAGCATTAAAAAATGGTATAACATTAACAGAAGATGATGTATCAGAATATGGGACAGAATTAGTAATCTTAGCACAAATGTTCTATAACACTCATAAAAAAATGAATATAATAAAGCGATTCAAAATATACTCAAACATGAAAAAGTTCAGGAAAATGAAATACATGAGCGAATTGTTGATATTAATCCTTTACATATTGTTACAACAAACTATGACAACCTCTTTGAAAAAACAATCAAAAAAAAAGAAGTCATATACAATAAAGTATCAGAAGACAAACATTTATCAACATCCAAAACTAGCAATCTACTAATTAAAATGCATGGTGATTTTGAGTCTGATAATATTGTATTTAAAGAAGATGATTATTTAGATTATTCGACTAACTTCCCTTTAATCGAAAGTTTCATTAGAGGAATATTTGCTTCCAAAGTAGTGTTATTTGTAGGATTTTCTTTCAATGATAATAACCTTAAATATATTATTGAAAGAGTTAGAAATATTTTAAAAAATAATTTTCAACCTATCTATTTTTTTTCTCCAGAAGAAGAAATATCTCCTATAAAATCAGAATATTTACAAAATAGAGGATTAAGCATCATCAATTATCATAAACGAATTAAATACTATTTAATCAACAATGTATCTCAAAATTTATCAAGATTAGAATATTATAAAGGAGAGAACTTATCAAATTTTTTATCATTTATCAATACATATAAAAAACTTCCTTTAAAATATAAGGATTTACATATAGTTGAAAAGATAAAGAAATCACTAGAAAGATTTAGTGAATTACCATCTATTCCCCCTAACAACTTAGTTCAACTTTACCCATTTTCTTTTAAAAAACAAGCAACATATACACAAGGACATCACTTATCTACTCTTAATGAATCCATATTACAGCTATTTCATTTTTTAGAAGTCAAAGAAGGTAAGATTCACATTAAAGATAAAAGAATAAAAAAATATGAAACAGATTTAAAAACCATATTCATAAAACTCAATAAAAGTGGGATTCTATGTATTAAACAACAAAACAATAATTCAAAGGAAAACCATAACAATATTAGAATTTATGGTAATGATACTATGTGTGAATGTTATAGATGCTTATATGAAAACTTTAATCTTAAAAAATTACTATCAAAAATAAATGGAGAAACTGCACATCTCTTGCAAAAAAGACATAATCTACCAGATGAATTGATAAATGCATACGGATTATTGAAAGTAGGCAGATATTTAGAAGTATACTTTTTATTAAATAAAATGGCATCTCAAAGCTGGCATAATGACAAATACATAACTTACTTTATATGTAAATACAACTTGCACCAACTATATGGTTCTATTGATTCATTATTCTCTCCTGACCAAATCAACAATGAACTTAAACAACAAATTCTTCAAGATATAGAGAATATAGATTTAGACTCTATTATTCAAAAATTACCATTAGATAAAGAAGTAAAAAGAGTTCTTATTAACATAAAGAATCAAACACTTAAAAAAAGATTAGAACAAAATATTAATGATTACTTATTACAAATTAAAGATACTTATTCTCTATATCAAAATGGTGGTAAAAGAATGGGAAAACAAGACATATTGTATCTTCAACAGACTATCATAACCCTAAGTAAATTTTATCGTTTAAACTGTTTGTTTGACACTAACTTTTCTGGTTTTAAAAATTTAATTCTCAAAGTTTGGGAAGGCTTACTTGTAAGCTATCAAACAAATGAAAATTATGAATGGAAATTAAAAGAATTTTACCCCTACTTCTTAGAAATAGCAATACTATATGCTCCACCCCAAGATTTATTAAAACTATTTCAATCCTACAATCCACATCTTTTAAAAATCTCTGAAGCAAACACACACAAATTCATAGATAAAAGTATTACTTTCCTTCAATCAAACTATGAGGAATATACATTCTTAGGATATACATTAAAAGCAAATACTTTATTTGAACAACAAGCAAAAAACAGTATTCAATTTAAACAGCAATGTAACTATATGTTAAGTAATATACTGGTATTACTTGCATATCTTGATGATGAGTTTATACCAGAAGAAAACGGTTATGAATTTACAAGCTCTCTAATAAAGCACATACAAATAGATTTAGAAATCAATGGTCAAGGCAATTCTACACACTATGAACAGCCATTACTACTATTAATTGAAAGAAAGATTCATCTTTTTGAACAAAAAACGCTCAACAAATTAATAGAACTATCCTTAACAACAAGAAGCAGATTTACTAAAGATTTTCCTCCCAAATTTACACAAGCTATCACAAACCTATATCCTGACTATAAGATTGAAATTCCAGACATCATAATCAAACTCAATAATATTATAGATGATAAAGAAAATTCTATTCATATAGATGATTTTCTCCACTATTGGAAAATACTGAAAGAACAAGACCAAAAAGCATTTAAAGCCAAACTAATTCAATCAATAGAAAATAATCCTATATATGATTGGGATTTATACAAAGATGCTGTATGGCATCGAATTATTTCATACAATTATAAAGAACAGATTTTCAAACAATATCAAGTAGATTTTATCACTAGATATTTAAACGCTGCAAATCAATATGAATTAAATGAAACAGGGATTCATATTCCAAATCACAATTGGACTCCCTATAATTTGATAATAAAGTTTGCTTTTATGGTCTATCAAAATAATATACCAATTAGACAAATTCAACATATTCTAAAACATGAAGACACTCCTGATTACTTGTTATGGATACTAAAGCCGCAATCTTTTGATTATACTCAGTTTCAACCTGAATGGCTTATTGATTTTGCGGATGAAGTCTTTCACCCTAAACTAAAAAAGGTCAAAGATCCATTATTTAAAGAGTCTATACAGAATTTCTTAAAGCAGAATTTTTATGAGAAGTTAGCAAAGATTTATTTTCAGCTTTTTGGGTAATGTGTTCAATTCAACATAAAATACAAGTCCATTATCTTATGATAGTGGGCTTTTTTGTTTACACTAGCCTGTCAAGTTCACTTTTTAACAAACCAAAAATAACATTCTTGATTCCCAAATATAAGATCATTCTTTTCATACAATATATATTGCTTTTGTATATCTTTATATCCTTTCACGAATCGTTTTTCTAACTTCTCTATCCAATTATCTGAAGATACTGTAGCTAAACTTAAATCTGTGTTAACAAAATTAGCATGTAAAATCCATGCATTTACCAAATTAGCATGATTTAAATTGACATTCTGTAAATCAGCTCTCAACAATAAAGCATTACTCAAATTAGCATTGTTCAAATCAGCATTACTCAAATTAGCCTTTTGTAATTGGGCATTATACATATTAGCACCTCCTAACTTAGCATATTGTAAATCAGAATCATTCAACTTAGCTTGCCTCAAATCAGAACCACTCAAATGAATCTTTCTTAAATTAGAACTATCCAACTTAGCCTTATTTAAATTAACATGCTTCAACTTAGCCTCTCTTAAATTAACATTCTTCAAATCAGCATTTATCAAATTAGCTCCTTCTAAATCAACTCCTTTCAAATACAGATTATCCATCACAGCATCCTTTAAATATGAATATTGAAAAATAACCTTTTCATAAATCTTGTCCAAACCTAATGTATCCAAACCACTATTTGCCAAAGCCAATAAAAACTGTCCTCTCTCTGGACTATAAGGTTTACTTAATGTATCACCCTCTAAAAATTGGTATGGTTGAAATCCTTGTGCCAGTGCTTGAATACGTCCCATTAAGGGTTGGCTCAATTGTTTATTCCCTGCATTCACTTCTTTAGCTACTGATTGTAAAATATTATCCATCAAAAAAACAAGATTATTTCTTCGATTAGCTTCTTCTAAATAGACCTGTTGGTCTATACGCTTATTTTGATGTTCAACTAATTGATTTTGATTTAAGACTATTTTGTTTTGAGATTTCACAAGATCATTTTGAATATCAACCTTTTCATTTTGAGATATAATTAAATCATTTTGTTGGCTTAGTTTATAGGTTTGAATACCTATAACAAAAGCTTCAAATACTAAGAAAATAATCGTAAGTATTTGAAATCGCCAAAGCCATATTTCCCTACTTGGGCTTTTTTTATTACGTTCTTCGGTGAGTTTATCTTCCAACTTCCTAACCTTATCTTCATAGCGTTTTTGCTGTTCTTCTTGCGCCTGCAACTTAGCTTTAAGAGCTTTAGTATTATCAAATAAGGAAAGTATGTTATCAAAAAAAGACATAAGGCATCATCATTTGGTTGGTACTAAATACAATATCAAAAAGACCGCTTTTAGTTCCTTAAAAAACAAATCTCATATATAAAAAGCCCCTACACCATCAGTATAGAGGCTTCAATTATTTATCTTTTCATCAATCCAACTATTCCAACCACTTAAAGCCCCAAATCAGGTATCCTTTCCACCGCTTCCCGTTTACTCTTATCAATCACCTTCGCATAAAGTTGAGTCGTCCTAATATCCTTATGCCCCAACAACTTTTGAATAGTTGGCATATTTGTACCAAGTGACAATTGCAGAGTAGCAAAAGTATGTCTAAAACAATGAAACGTAATCTTTTTAGTGATACCAGCATTCAAAACCCATCGAGCCAATTTTAGGTTATTGTGAGCATTATACTTCAAACCCTCAAAAACCAATTGATTCGGTTCACCTCTTTCTCCCAACAATTCAAGTGCTTGATTCGGAATATTGAGCGTATGGACATTCTTTGTCTTTTTTTCAACAAGTCGAATGTAATGGTTCATATGTTCGGAATACTGAATATCTGACCATTTCAATTTCTCAATATCACTCCACCGCAGACCCGTTAAAGCAGAAAACAAAGCAGCCCGTTTCAAAATCGGAAGCTCACAATCTGTATGAGCTAAAACTTTCAACTCTTCAAAAGTTAAAAACTCCCTTTGAGTATCAGCAGCAGCAATGGACTTTACCTTTCTTGCAGGATTTTCAGATAGCAAACTATCATTGAACGCCTCCCTTAAAGCAGCCCTAAACTTATTGAAATACGCATATTGAGAATTTTGAGAGAGTTTTTTACTAGCACAGTTGAGAACCGTAGTAGTCATCAAGAAGTTTTTAAAACCCTTGACAAATTTCACATCTACCCGATTAATAGGCATTGCTCCATTGGTAAACACTTTCAAATACAGGTAAGTAGAATGCCAATTACCATAATTGTTTCTATTATCCTTGCGTGTATCTGCCAATTCCTTGAAATATACTAAAAAATCTGTATGTCCATTATCTCCAAACATAAAGCCATAGTCATTATTTTCTACGGCGACCACTCTTTTAGCCCTGATAGTATCCGCTTGATGTAAGATATTTCTATTATGTGTTCGTTCTTCGGCATTCTTTGGGTTTCCATACAAATACAGCTTTAAAAATTCTCGTCTAGTAGATTTTTGTGTAATAGGATGTACAAGGGCTGGATAAAAATCCAAATACAGGCTTTTTCGTCCATTTTTGATGGATTTCTCTCTAAGAGATACTTTGATGTTACTCATTCGTTATGATTCTAAAAAGGTGACTAAATCGTTCTTATGAAGGATAACACGCCTACCTATCTTAGAACTCTTAACCTTACCATCTCTCACCAATCGCCAAAGGGTTGTTCGACTAATACCCAATAATTGACAAGCCTCTTGAATATTTAGAAACTCTTTTGCCTTAATTTCTTCTATGGGTCTTTGAATTTCCTTTACTGTCTGTTGATTACTTGCTTCAATCTTTGCCTTTCGTTTTCTGGCTTTATATGCTTTTTTAGAACAAGCATCACCACAATACTTAGTAACAGTCGTTTTAGCAATAAACAATTCCTTGCAGTATTGACAAGTTTTTGTCAGACGCATATGAGAGGTCATAAAAATAGATTGACTAGGTTATCCTTTGATTATTTCATCAAAACACCATCATCAGTCCATAGAGTAAAATCATATTGCAAACTGTTTCTCTATGTTGCACAATGTTTCTCTATGTTTCAGGATGTTTCATCATTTCCCCCTTTTGTACCTCAAACTGTACCTTGTCTTTCAAAATACAAATAGGGTACAAAATCGGTACAAAACCAGTCTAAATATAGAGAGACATCAAGAAAGGATGCAAGTCAACATCTCATTAAATCCTTGATTTTCAGCATCTATTTATCAATACTTGCCAATATTTATAGTTGTTTATAGCCCTTTATTTGCCAATACAAAACTTCCCAAAGATATTACCCAGCAGATCATCCGTTGTCACCTCTCCCGTAATCGTTCCCAACTCATGCAATGCCTGTCGAATATCCAACGCCAATAACTCTCCTGACAAAGACATCTCAACACCCGAAAGCACCTGATTCAAAGCCACCTCTGCCCGATTCAAAGCATCAAAATGCCGTATATTGGTCACAACAGGATTTTCCAAATACGATTGGTCTGACAGCACTAAATCCAACAACCTTTGCTTCAATTTCACCAAATGGGTTTGCTCTAAAGCTGAGATCGTCAAAAAGTTTTCGCCAAATAACTCCTGTCCTTTTTTTGTCAATGCAACCAACTTAGTCTCTTCTACTAAATCTACTTTATTGGCAACCACCAAGACCGGTAAATCTGTATTTTCAACGACATTCAAGGCATTCTCCACCTCCGTCATATTCATTTCCTGTGGATCAAAAATATAAATCAACAAAGCGGCTTGTGTGATCTTTTCAAAGGTTTTTTGAATCCCAATGGCTTCTATCGTATCCTCTGTTGCATCCCGAATACCTGCTGTATCAATAAAACGGAAAGGTACACCTTCAATAAAAATTTGCTCTTCAATCGTGTCTCTAGTTGTTCCTGCAATATCTGATACAATTGCACGTTCTTCATTTAGCAATGCATTTAACAAAGTCGATTTTCCTGCGTTGGGTCGTCCTGCAATTACGGTTGCAACCCCACTTTTGAGTGCATTCCCTAACTTAAAAGAATGAATTAATTGTTGCAACAAGTTCTTTATTTTGTGAATCAATTCAATCAATTCTGATCGGTCTGCAAATGCTACATCTTCCTCTGAAAAATCCAGCTCCAGCTCTATCAAAGAAGCAAAATCGACCAACTGTTGACGCAGTTGAGCAATTTGTTTAGAAAATCCACCTCTCATTTGTTGCATGGCTACTTGGTGGGCTGCTGCCGACTCCGAAGCGATCAAATCGGCTACCGCTTCTGCTTGTGATAAATCCATTTGTCCATTCAGAAAAGCACGCATGGTAAACTCACCTGGTTTGGCCAGTCTAGCACCTTTTTCGATAAAAACCCGTATAACAGATTGTAAAATATAGGGCGAACCGTGACAACTAATTTCTATCACGTCTTCTTTTGTGTAAGAATTAGGCTTACGAAACAGACTTACCAAGACTTCATCAAGAATGACATCGCCCTTTCGCAAGGTTCCAAAATGCAAGGTATGTGTTTTTTGGTGATGCAAATTCTTTCCGAAAAACACTTCATTACAAAGTTGTATAGCTTCCTGACCAGACAAACGAATAATTCCAATGGCTCCAACCCCTTGTGGTGTTGCCAATGCGACAATTGTATCTGACATATCAGCGACAGAATAATGTGACATTTATTTATTGTTTTAATATAAACCGTAACTTTGCACGCTATTTAAGATTTTACATTTTTTTAGGAGCGAAAGG